>NZ_JBGSQY010000007.1:0-1806 GCF_041737835.1 Bythopirellula sp.
CAACGAAGCGGTAACAACGAAGTGGCCAGAATCAGCCGCGGGGCGTTAGCCCCCGGTTTGCCAACGCCGGGCGCCACACAATAACCGGATGCTAACGCATCCCGGCTGATGGTTGCCGCTGGGGACAGTTAGCCAGGGCACGCATCAGGGGCTGGAAGACACGCTGCGGAGTTACCGCCGGCGCGGACGCCTGTCCCCCTCCGACCGTGCTTGGCGCCGAGAAGTGCCGCATCTCGTTGCAATGGCTTCACTTACGACTGCGAAGGCGGGGCGCCGTCGGCTGGATGTCCCCCGATCGCGTGAATCAGTGGTTTACGCAGCAGCCTGGATTCTATGCACCACGATTTTTGGTCGACGTCGCATCTGATCCGACTACGTACCTTGCCGCGGGCTCGGGTGCCGTTAATCTGGCGCGACCATCCGCGTTCCTGTCACCCGCCATACGGACGACAGGGGCCCCTATTGGAATCGCCTCAAGGTCAACAGGAGCCCCAATTGAGAGCCTTCTTCGCGCGAACGCAAAGCGAATTAGTACCGCTGGATTCACAGAGGCACAAAAAGGGGCCTATGGCGAACTGAGAACTTCCCTGACGATGCGGCGTGCAGGATTTGATGAACTTGCCGCCAGGTTATCCGGAAATCAAGGCTTTGACGGCGTCTTCGTGCGGCACAGCGCAAGCGGTTCAATCGCCGATATCGTCATCACAGAGTCAAAATTTGCATCTGATGGAAAACTTCGACTTGATACGACGCGGGGAATGGGCCGGCAGCTTAGTCCGCAGTGGATCGATGGCAACATTCAGAGAATGCTCAACAGTTCTGATCCAGCAATTGTACGAACGGGCATGACGCTCGATGCAAACCGATCACTGATCCGAGCAAAAGCTGCAGTAACGAATGCTAATGGGGTGCAGCGATTTAGTTCACCGTGATGAAAAGGAAGGTGCACAATGGGACTGCGCAATCGGATGCCCATGCTTATGGAATTAAGGCGAGACAACTTGCCAGTGCTATTGGCAAATGCTGCGGATGCGGAGAAAGACAAAGACGGAAGTTCGTCTTCATCGTTGGCCGGAACTCTTCGATTCCTGGGTGTTGCCGAGTATGTCGTGAACGGCGATCGCGATGCGTTTCGCAGCTACCTTACGGGGTCTGCAGCGCTCCGCAATGAGATGCTTGATCGGTATTTGAATGGCGACGCGATCGACGGTTCCTACGTAACAATGATTTTATACAAGGATATTTTGACTGCATTGGCGGCAAACGACTTCGGTCTAGCCCGGTCAATTGCATCAAAAGCAGGAGGGCGTCACGAGCTCGAGATGAAGTACGACCACACGTTCGATCTGGCATTCGGCTATGCTCTAAAGGCGGTGGTCGAGAATGACGAGTTGGGCATGAAGCGATGGTGTAAACAGTTGCTGGATGAGTGTTCCGACGAAGCAAATAGCGACCTTCAATTTTATGCTGAAGCATTGGATGCTATCCGGCGGAGTAGTTCCTTCGACGTAAGTATTGCGTTAAAAGAGATATCATCTCGGCATACAAACCAAGCTAAGGTCGGTGGCATATTTAAAGATACGGAGGACGAAACGCTGTGTGTGTGGGGGATTGCGCTTGCAAATTTGGCGATCAATTGTGGCCTTTCGATAGATGTGGCTTCATCATTCATACCACAAGATTTAGTTGGGTGACTTGCAAGGCGAGGCGCGATGTCCGCCACGGCCACGCCCGGGGCCGGGCGCCATGGCCCACGCTAGCGTGGCCATGGGATGCGCTATAGGCAGGTGCCCAATTGACCGTCCC
>NZ_JBGSQY010000028.1:0-2866 GCF_041737835.1 Bythopirellula sp.
CCGGCCTCGCGCAGCGCAGTTCGAAGGGCTCCCTCGGAAACGTGACCTTTCATCCACGCGGTGAAGACTTCCGTGACCCATTTATTGTGCCGGCTATCGAGGACGCTCTTCAGTCCCCACAGGTTGATGGCACGTTGTCGCCGATGACTTAGCTTGGTGACTTGCGCGTTCCTCCTTCATCATGAGTTAGCTCACCTCCGCGCCGGTCACGCAGCGTTCACCCAGCAACAACTAGAGAATCCAAAAAACGCTGCACTCAGCGTTGCGCAAAGGAACGGAGGCCGACATCGAGGCAGCGGAATGGGTGCTAGCGGGAATTGACGTTGAAAGTCCCCTGTTCGTGAAGCGGATGCTTGGCTGCGTGCATGGCTTTCTGCTTGCTACCGCGATGGAGCTTTATGTTCCAACGAGAGAGGCGAGGGTTGCATACCCGCCCCTCGACCTGTCACGAACATCATGGAAGTCCCGAATCTTTGTGTAAAATGAACGAATCACCCCCGAGCCACTCCCACCAAGACGTGAAGTTCCCCTGTGTGTAATGTCGATCCCACATCTGCTTCTGATAAGGAGGACCAGTTGGGGGATCACCATGTGGTCCACCGTAAGTTCCGTACTGACCGGCGAAGCGCAGAACGAACCGGGCAAGCGGTGACAGATCTCGCGCGTCAGCCGGATCAATGTCAATCAAGTCATACTGGACTATGCGGTCCCCATTTCCCTCGTGCGGTCTGACTATTCGACTTTCTCGTGGAGACCAAGGCCAGTCGATGCCGATGTCCTTTTCAAATCGATGGTTAGTCTTAAAACCGGGCGGCTTCGGCCAACCTCCAAACCCGGAGCCGCCTTTGTTTGGCCACGGCTCATTCGAGCCATGCTCAAGTCGGACCACAATTCTACCGCCGTCGAGTTCTAATTTTGCGTGATTTACTTGATCGAGCCACATCTGCCGACCATGATTATGAAATACAGCCGAGTGAAGGATAGGATTTTCCAATGTCGCTTTCCCATCCGGACTGTTTACTATAAATACTGCGTCCACTGCTCCCCAGTCTGCATCATGATCTCCACCATTTGCGGGGAAATCTGCATCATTGAAGTAGCAGAAAAAGAAGTACTGAACTGACAAATACTCGTAGCCAGTCTCGAATTCAAACGAGTATGTGTTCTTTGGGAAATCCTTCTTCACCCGAAAGAATACTGACGGCAGCTCGCGTTTTGCCCATTCTTCACTGTGTTCGGGGTCAAAGCCCTTGGTCGCTCGCGGTTCGAGACGCATTCCGGCGCTATCCTTTCCATCAAGTAATACGAGTTTTTCATCGATCGGACCAGGCTTCGATAACCAATTCCCGTTGGGCAACACAATCGCGGATGCTTCCACGTAGGTTCTGAGCGACGCCGGGCGATAAGTGCCCTTCCCGTTTAGCAGAAAAATCGGCCGGAATCGTTCTGCGACCCGGCGCTCAGGCGTGTTCACAACTGATCCGCTCGCGGAGTTTGCGGGGTGCTCCGAGATCGCGAGCATGCAAAATCCAATGGCAAGCAGAACCAGCCGAGCGTAATTAGCACAAATACCGCGGCGATCCCATCTGACGCGGTGTACAAGGACTGATTGCGTTTTCATAGTTTAGTCGGAGTGCAGGACGAGGATTATGGCGTGATAATGGTTGTTCCAGAAGATGCCAACATCTTTTGCGTGACATGCTTCGCATAGTGACCTGTTATGCTATGGAAATCAGCCATCTCCCAGTCGAACCAATCGAAGAACTCTCCTTCACCCCACACATTTGCCACACCATCCCGAACGTCATAAAGGTGATGAACGCTACCCAAGAATTCAGGCCAAAGATCCGCGAAAACATTCTCCTTATGGAAAGTTGCGCCGCCGATGGTGAGGACATGAATACGGGATAGAAGCAACTTGCGTTCGGCGTCGGGCTGGGAGCGATTGATGCGTTCGGCGGCGCGCGCAGCGTTGAAGATTGAGAGGCTGCCGGCGCTGTGGCCGATCAAATAGACAGAATCGCCCTGCATGATTCGCTCTTGGATGCAATCGATAAGCGTCCTCGTCGCAGCATTCACCGACAAGTCAGCATTCCCCATTTTTTCGATTGCCGTTGAAAACCAATCAACGAAATCGCAGGTAAGATCGTTGTAAACGAGCCGAACGGTAGAATTCAGCTTGTCAGCGATGAGAGCCGCATCGCGCCGCGCCTCCTCAGACGTGGTGTACTGACCGTTAACGTAGATGATGATCTCGGACGCGCGTCTCCGTTCCTTTTTTGACGACCCTAGAGGCGGCGAGAGCTCTCCGTCTTTTAGGCCAGCGGCCTGTGTTGTTGCGATTGCAACAATCGCCACGACGAGAGCCATTCTCGTTTTGGTGCGGATATATGGCTTCGCGCGGTTTGGCCCCAAGTTGTTGGTTACTCCAGATTTCATAATTGTCGCAGTTCTGCGCGCCATTCAATCAACGCAGTAGCTCCGGTGCATGCGGAGGAGGGCAACGTTTGCCATCTCTACATGACTAGGCGGTATCCTCAGCGAAATTCTTTCTCGCCGCGCAAAATGTCCGATCTCTTCCCAGTCCCGGAAGGCCCGCGGGAATAAGCGAATACCGAATCCCGTAAAGTGAGTTCAAGAATGACCTCGGTGGCCGGGGCCCCCGGCAGAGGCCACAACCAGCATCCAGCCGCTCGCGCCCTCCAAGAATAAGCGTCACGCCGAGGAGATCACGCGCACCACCCTCGCCGACTGGGTGGCGATGGGCGCCGGCGCGCTGGAGCCCTTGGTGGCCCTGATCCGGAAGGACCTGGTTGGCGGCGATTACCTCCAGGTCGACGGTCGACGAGACGCCGGTGCGGGTGAT
>NZ_JBGSQY010000030.1:0-186472 GCF_041737835.1 Bythopirellula sp.
GTCGCCGCAGCGCTCGGCAATCCTCGGGACGGAATCCCTAGTCCCACGTTCGTGTTAGTGAATGAATACCGCGCCGGCCGCCTGCCTGTTTATCACTTTGATACTTATCGCCTCCGCGATGAAGATGAGTTTCTGGAACTTGGCCCCGAGGAATATTTCTCAGGTGCGGGGGTGACGTTTGTCGAATGGGCCGACCGCTTCGCCGAGATTCTGCCCAACGATTATCTGAAAATCGAAATTGCCCCCGTCGGCGAAACCGAACGGGAATTCACCATCACGGCGGTGGGAACGAAGTACGATCCGCTTGTGGAAGAATTAAGAAACCACGAAAAACAGAACCAATCGTCATCCTGAGAGAGCCTAGGCGACCGAAGGATCTGGCCTGCAGCACCATCACGCGATGAGAGCGTGTGAAGACTGAAGCTAGATTCTTCGGGTCGCGGAACTCCCCTCAGAATGACAAGTACACATATCTTTCGTGGTTAAAGAATATACTTACTCTGATCCTCATCCTGCACGATATCCGCCAGGCGCTCTTTCACATACGCCGCGTTGATTTCCACGCGGCCCATCTTCATGTCCGGCGCGGCAAAGCTCAGTTCTTCCAGCAGCCGCTCCAAGATAGTATGCAATCGCCGCGCGCCGATGTTCTGCGTCTTTTGATTGACCTGAAACGCAAATTCGGCCAGAGCCTCGATCGCGTCGGTCTTGAAATCAACGTCGACCCCTTCGGTCTGCATCAGGGCCACATATTGCTTGGTCAGCGCGTTGCGTGGTTCGGAAAGAATCCGCACGAAATCGTCCTTCACCAACGCTTCCAACTCCACGCGAATCGGAAAGCGTCCTTGTAGCTCCGGCATCAGGTCGCTCGGTTTGGTCGTGTGAAACGCCCCCGCCGCGATGAACAGCACGTGATCTGTTTTCACATAGCCATACCGCGTTTGCACGGTCGTTCCTTCAACAATCGGCAGCAAATCACGCTGCACACCCTGCCGCGATACGTCCGCCCCGCGACCTCCATCGCTCGCGACCACTTTATCGAGTTCGTCGATAAAGATCATGCCCGTGTTCTCGGCAAGCTCCACCGCCTGGGCATTCACCTTTTCTTGATTGATGAGCGCCTCGCACTCCTGATCGAACAGCACCTTGCGAGCTTCGGCGACCGTCATCTCGCGGCGGGAGACATTCTTCGGCAGGATTTTTTCGAGCATCCCCTGCATATCGAAATCCATCGTGTCGCCGCCGGGACCAGCCAACCCCGGAATCATCATCGCGTGGGCCTTTTGCTCGATCGTGATCTCGACGTTGCGATTCTCAAGCTCGCCGCCAACAAGCATCGCTCGCATCTTTTCACGTGTCCGCTCGAAGCGTTCCGGCGAATCCACACTGTCCGCCCCTACGTCGAACGACGACGGCATCGGCGCAAGCATATCCAGTAGCCGCTCCGTCACACGCCGCTCGGCTTCTTCCTTAACGTTGGTCATTTCGCGTTCGCGAACCAAGCCGATTGCGTTCTCGACCAACTCGCGAACCATGCTCTCCACGTCGCGGCCATAGTAACCGACTTCCGTGTATTTGGTCGCTTCGATTTTGATAAACGGCGCACCGGTCAAATTCGCCAGCCGCCGCGCGATCTCGGTCTTGCCGACGCCGGTGGGGCCAATCATCAGAATATTTTTCGGAGCGACTTCTTTGCGCATCTCGTCGTCGAGTTGCTGCCGCCGCCAACGGTTACGCACCGCGATCGCCACCGCACGCTTCGCGTCGGCCTGGCCGACGATATGGCGGTCGAGATGTTCCACAATTTCGCGCGGGGTCAGATTCTTCACTTGATCTCTTCAATTGTGATGTGTCGGTTGGAATAAACGCAAATCTCGCCGGAAATTTCGAGCCCGGCCCGTACGATCTCGGCGGCTGACAAATTGCTGTGCTTAATGAGTGCCCGCGCGGCCGACAGCGCATAGTTCCCGCCCGAGCCGATGCCGATAATGCCGTCGCTCGGTTGAATGACGTCGCCCGTGCCGGAAACGAGCAGCGAATGCTCGGCGTTCACCACCGCCACGAGCGCTTCGAGCCTTCTCAACGCGCGATCCATTCGCCACTCCTTGGCCAACTCCGTACATGCCCGCGGCAGATTCGAGGGATGATCCTTCAACTTCCCTTCGAGCCGTTCCATCAAGGCAAAGGCGTCGGCCGCTGCACCAGCAAAACCAACCAGCACTTTGTCGTCCATCAAACGACGAATCTTGACGGCATCGCTCTTCACGACGGTTTGACCCATCGTCACTTGGCCGTCGCCCCCGATGGCAACTTGCCCGTTATGCCGGACGGTAAGAATGGTGGTCGAACGAATTTTCATAAAGGCTCAATCAGGCTTGCTACTCAAATTGAATGTAAGCAAATCATTTTCGCTCACATCCCCAAACCTGCCAAGGGGCTTGAATATTGCCCGAAGAAGTTGTGGACCACGAATCACACGAATAAATCAAATTCGCTATATTCGTTAGGATTCGTGGTTACTTCCACTTTGTGTACTTCGTGGCTTTGTGGTCAATCTTCTTTCGGCAGCTTCTTTGGCTTGCACAGCCACTTCTTCGCATTCGCAGCGCGGCCACATTTTGTGCAGCCATACGTCGGCTCAACCACGATCTTCGCCAACAGGCCAAAATGATTTTCGAGCTGCGACTTCGTCCAGTGGCAAATCTCTTTCGTGGGTTCGGGTTTGTCGCTCATTAAAAAATTCACCACGATGGCACAAAGGTGGCACGAAGAACAAATAAAGAAAAATGGCAACCGAACTAAACTTTGTGATCTTCGTGCCTTTGTGGTTATTGTACTCCGCGAATATCATGAGTGTCAGCTTGGCGTATCTTTCAAATCTTAAATCTCAAATCGTAAATCTTACATCCCATGCCTCTCCCCAAATCCCCTGAGCTCATGCGACCCGCCGACACGGCCCTGCTGGTGATCGACGTCCAAGAACGGTTGCTTGCCGTGCAAGCCGTTGCCGCGCGGATTACCTGGAATATTCGCCGACTGCTCGATGGCGCGAAGATTCTCGGCGTCCGCATCGCCTGCACCGAACAGTATGCCGAGAAGCTCGGCCCCACCGCGCCAATTCTCGCCCAGCGGTTGACGAGCGCAGCCGTAAGCAAGATGACGTTCAGTTGCGGCTCGTGCAGTGCGATCTTCGACGATTGGCAAGCGGCCGGCATCGAGCGCGTCGTCGTCTGCGGCATCGAAACCCACGTCTGTGTCCAGCAAACGGTCCTCGATCTGTTAGCCGCGGGCTATCAGACGTTCGTGGTCGCCGATGCCGTGGGATCGAGATTCCCCATCGACCACGAAATCGCACTCAAACGTATGGAAGCCTCGGGTGCACTACTCACTACGACCGAAGCCGCCCTCTTCGAATGGTGCCACCAAGCCGGCACACTGGAGTTTAAGGAGATTAGCAAGTTGGTAAAAGAATGCGAGCCGTCAGCGTAAGCGCCCGGAATTAACCACGATATACACGAATAAATTTAGCCCCGGATGATTGCGAGGTCCTGCCGAGCACACACCCGGGGGCAGCAGTGTCATTAACTATGACGCCCTCCACCCCGCCGCTTCTTCTCCGTCGAGTCGTAACGTGAGGCACTTCGCACTGCCGCCGGCTTTCACGAATTCAGAAAGCGGCGTCTCGATCGGCGTGTAACCAAGCAAACGCAAAAGTTCGTGCAGATTCGGACAGCCGGTGTTCGTGACCACCGTTTTGCCGACGACCACCGCATTGCAGGCAAAGCTGCGCGCCTCGGCTTCCTCGATGGCGTGCAGATGCGGAACGTGTTCGGTGAGGACCTTCTGGCCGTAGTCGTCGAACGCGCCGGGGAAGTAGATCGCTTCACCGGGAGCCAGCGGACAGAAACAGGTGTCGAGATGGTAATAGTAAGGATCAACCAGTTCCAATGGCAGAACGCGCACGCCCAGCGTTTCGCCGATTTGCTGGTGACCCCGGGCATCGCTCCGCATGCGATAGCCGGCGAATAAGGTGTCGCCACAAAACAATGCATCGCCCGCCCCCTCGAAAAACATCCCACCCGGAGGGTAGTTAACGCGCCATCCGTTAGTTTCGAGCCACGCACGAAAGTGAGGTTCCTCGCCCTGGCGCTGCGGATGTTTGAAGTGGGCCAGTACGGCGGAATCACGAAACACGAGCGCCGCATTGGCCGTGAACACGAGATCGGGCAGTCCTTCCACAGCGGGGACTTCGGAGATCATCGCCCCGGTGCCGGCGAGGATCGCCCGAAGATCAGCCCATTGCTCGTTCGCCAGCGCGTGATCGGCCTGCCGTGCGGTGCTCATCCACGGATTGATTTCATAGTGGATGCCGTAGTGCGTCGGCGGGCACATGAGGATGTGAGGTGTAGACATGGGAAATCTCTTAAGCCCAGGGATTGCAATCCCTGGGCGTGTAAGTGTTACGATTGTTCCTCAAGCCGTTTGACTTCGCTCACGAGCGCACGCAGGAACGGTTCGACATCGGTCACGAGGCCGACCGTTTGAAAACTTCCGCGGTCGTTGAGTTTGATGACCGTCGAGGGATTAATGTCGACGCACACAACTTTCACGCTCGCGGGGAGGATGTTCCCGACGGCGATGGAGTGCAGCGTCGTGGCGATCATCAAGCAGAATGTTACATCGCGAATGGCGGCCCGCATGAGTCGTTGGTTGTCCAACGCGTCGGTGATCACATCCGGCAACGGGCCATCATCGCGGATGCTGCCCGACAGGATGAAATCGACATTGTTTTTGATGCACTCATACATAATGCCCGATTTGACAACGCCTTGGTCAACAGCGGCTTTGATCGAGCCAATTCGGCGGATGCGGTTGATCGCCCGCAGGTGGTGTTCGTGGCCGGCATCGGCGAGGCTCCCTTCGCTAATGTTCACGCCGAGGCTCGTGCCGAAGATCGCTTGCTCGATGTCGTGGGTTGCTAAGGCATTCCCCGCGAAAAGCTTGTGGATGTATCCGCCGCGGATCAATTCGCCGACCAGCGCACCGCTGCCGGTGTGGACAATGGCCGGTCCACCCACGAGCAAGGACTTGCCCGGGCCATTGCGATTCTCGAACAGCAGTTGTGCGATCTGCCGGATGACGACCCCTTTGGGTTTCTCGGTCGAGACCGCGCTGTTCATAAAGGCGAAGGCGTGATCCTGCTGGGCGCGTTCCAACGGAAAAACCCGCACCCCCGCGTGGCCCAAAACAATCGGCATGCCGACTTCCACGTCGGACATCGCCACGCACCGCGCGGCGTTGGTTTTGGGATCGACCGTGATCCCGCAATCCATCTCCTGAAGCGCGACAGGATTCCATTTGCCGTCGAGGCGGACTTCGGTTTCCTGGTTGGTCGTGCTGTAGAAACCTTCGGGGAACGCGCCGGCGATATCGGCCTCGACCAACCGGCAGTCGGTTCCCGCCGTGGGGACCGCGCCATGATCGGCAATTTGGGCAAGGATCGTTTGCAGGGCGTCCTCGGTCTCGGCACGAACTTCGACCAGCGCGTAGCTGGGGTCGGAGCGTTCCTGGCCGATGCTGATGTGCTTAATCCGAAAGTGCCCACCGAGGGTCGTGATTTGGTCCAAAACCTTGGGCAGGATGAGGCTGTCGATGATGTGGCCGCGGACGTCAACGTCTTCGACCGGCCCATGCTGTTCGGCGGCGGTGGTTTCCAGCGTCATGAATTCACCTGGAGTGGCAAGAGGAGTCTTTGCAGGGAATTGTAGTCGTAAGTCCCACGGGAGTTGAGCCGAATCAATCGAAAACCGACGAAACCGGGCCACAACGGCGTGTCTTTCCGAATTTGCGAAAACACCATATATTAAGGGGCTAACTGAATGACTTGGCCGCTTGCCCGAAACCGCGCGGTGATTTCGGCAAACGGTAATCAATATAAGTAAGCAATGATGAACGAAGAAAACGAAAACGGTTCGCCCTGGGACTCACTGATCGGCGACCTGGGCGTGGAAATCCAACCCGAAGCACTTGAGCGCAAACAGCCAGCTCCCAAGGAATTGCCCAAGGTGGTCCAGGAGCGCAGCGAGGTTGCCCCTCCACCAGTCGCCCCGAGCGATTGGAGTGGCTTGGCGTCGTCCTTAGGTTTGGAAGTACCTCCCGAACCCGAACCAGTTCCCAAGAA
Source organism: Bythopirellula sp. (assembly GCF_041737835.1). Classification (NCBI taxonomy): domain Bacteria; kingdom Pseudomonadati; phylum Planctomycetota; class Planctomycetia; order Pirellulales; family Lacipirellulaceae; genus Bythopirellula; species Bythopirellula sp. Next base: position 6,182 of record NZ_JBGSQY010000030.1, read on the forward strand.
GGCGGAACCCATCGCCAAGAAGCAGTCCGAACCACAACGGTCGGAAAAACCACGCGAGCCCAAAGCACGTGAAGAACGGGCACGAGAAGACAAACCACGTGAGGAACGACCTCGCGAGGAAAGATCTCGCAGCGATAAACCCCGCGAAGGTCGACCGCGGCCTGAGCGTTCGCGCTCCGACGATCGCGCCCGAGAGAAAAAGTCGGAACGCTCGGAAGAGCGCCCGCGTGGTCGTGGTGATCGCCGTCGTGAAAAGCCGGTGGAAGCTCAAGAGGAAATCGTGTTTGAGGAAGTCTTCGAAGAACACGATGAGTTGATTGAAGATACCGCCGCTCCTACCTCGGAACCCCAAACGGCAGAAGAGAAAGAGAAGCAGCGGATCTCGGGCGAGGCGGCACGCAGCGCGTTCGATGCCCTGTTCTCGGCCGACGCTGTGAATTGGGGAAGCGCGTTTGTTTCGCCGCGGACGAATGTTGAATCATCCTTCTTGTTCACCGAAGGTGAAGAAGCCGTTTTCGCCGAGGACATCCCCGACAAATCTCAAGATGACGAGGACGAAGAAGAAGCCTCGGATGAGACTAAGAAACGTCCCCGCCGACGCCGACGTGGTGGACGTGGTCGGGGCCGCGGCAGACGCGGTGAACAAGATGAGAAATCCGAAGATGATGTCGAACTCGAAGAAGGAACTTCTATCGACGACGAGGAAGCTGGTGACTCTGAAAGTGCGGACACCGATGGCGAGTCCACCGAGGAAGGGGATGAACGGCCCGAGAAGCGTCGACGTCGCCGACGACCGCGAGGACGGGGCCGTCGAGATGAAGAGGGTGAAACCTCAAATGAGGAAGAGGACACGCAGGTCCGCCGCCGAGTTGCTGCCCACGTCGACGACGAGGGTGACGATGACGACGATGATGATGAAATGGATGGCGATGGCGATGACGAAGCCCGCAGTGGTCATCGCAATTTGCCAACCTGGAACGACGCCATTGGCGTGATCGTCGATGGCAATCTGGCCCAGCGGAGCAAGGCACCCGCCAAACCGCAGAATTCTTCGTCCCGAGGCCGCAGTCGCGGAGGCCGCCGGCATAAAAAGTCGTAGTCCCGTTTACGAATGAATATTGAACCGAGCCGGTTCGTTTCGACCAGACAATCCTATGTCCGGCGATGCGAACCGGCTCGTTGAATGAAATGAGATCGCGTATGAATTCCGGAAGCGTCGTTGGAAATGTGGTCGATATTCGCGGCAAGCGAGTTTTCGCCGCGGAAGTCAAGTTTCTCGATGGCAAGATCACAGCCATTGAACCCGTCGACGCCAAGCCGGAGAAATACCTGCTGCCGGGTTTCATCGACGCCCATGTGCATGTGGAAAGTTCAATGCTTGTGCCGAGCGAGTTCGCCCGCGCCGCAGTGACGCATGGCACGGTAGCCACGGTGAGCGATCCGCACGAGATTGGCAACGTGCTGGGCGTGGCCGGTGTGGAATACATGCTGGCGAATGCCGCGGCTTCGCCATTCAAGTTTAATTTTGGTGCCCCCTCGTGCGTGCCGGCCACGACGTTTGAAACCGCCGGCGCGACGATCACCGTCGACGAAGTTCGAGAGCTGCTCGCCAATCCACGGATTTTGTATCTGAGCGAGATGATGAACTTCCCCGGCATCTTGCACGGGGACCCAGAATGCATGGCGAAAGTCGCCGCGGCGCAGGAAGTCGGGAAGCCCGTCGACGGCCATGCCCCCGGCTTGCGCGGTGAGCAAGCTGCCAAATACATCGCCGCTGGAATCTCGACCGATCACGAATGTTTTACGAAGGAAGAAGCCCTCAATAAGGTCGCGGCGGGATGCAAGATTTCCATTCGCGAAGGTTCCGCCGCGCGGAATTTTGATGCTCTGTACACGCTCATAGGCGAGTATCCGCAGCAAACGATGCTGTGCAGCGATGACAAGCATCCCGACGAATTGTTAGTCAGTCATATTAATGGCTTAGTCCGCCGTGCCGTCGAGCGCGGAATCAATGTCTTTGACGCCTTGGAAGCGGCATGTCTCAATCCGATCGATCATTACCGCCTTAACGTGGGCCAGCTTCGCGTGGGAGATCCGGCGGATTTTATCGAAGTCGATTCGCTCAACGATTTTAACGTCAGCCGCACGTGGATTGATGGCCAGCTTTTGGCCGAAAACGGTGAAACGACGATCCCACGAATCGAGCCGGACGTGGTAAACAATTTCACGGCCGATTATGTCACCGCCGACCAGCTCAAAGTCAAACCCGGTGGAGAGACTTTGCAGGTGATTGAGGCGCTCGACGGCCAGTTGATTACAAACTGTTTACCGCTGCCGCCTCAAGTCGAAGATGGCGTCGTGGTGAGCGATACCGACCGCGATATTTTGAAGCTGGTGGTGATGAACCGCTACCAAAAAGCCCCGCCAGCGATTGCGTTCATCAAAAATTTTGGGCTCAAGCGCGGTGCGATGGCCTCGAGCGTGGCCCATGATTCGCATAATGTGATCGCCGTGGGAACTAATGATGACGATCTCGTGACGGCGATCAATGAGGTTATGACCGCTGGAGGCGGCCTATCGGCCGTTTGCGCGGCCGAGAAGATTAAACTCGTTCTGCCCCTCCCCGTGGCGGGATTGATGGCGACCGGCACCTGCGCTGAAGTTGCCGAAGCCTATCAAAAGCTCGATAAGGCCGTAAAATCGTGGGGTTCACCTTTGCGAGCCCCGTACATGACGCTGTCGTTCATGGCCTTGTTGGTGATTCCAGCACTCAAGCTGAGTGATCTTGGTTTGTTCGACGGCGGCAAGTTTGAGTTCACACCATTACTCAAGTAAGGAGACACAATGAGCGATCCCTTTATGGAAGCGGCGATCGAAGAAGCCCGGGCGGGCCTTACCGAGGGTGGGATTCCGATTGGTTCGGTGTTGGTGATCGACAACAAAATCGTTGGTCGCGGCCACAATCGCCGGGTGCAGAAGGGGAGTGCGATCTTGCACGCCGAGATGGATTGCCTCGAAAACGCGGGACGGCTCAAACCGAAGGATTACCGCCGCGCCACGCTCTACTCGACCTTGTCTCCCTGCGACATGTGCAGCGGCACCGCCCTGCTCTACAACATTCCACGAGTCGTGATCGGTGAAAATCGCACATTTCAGGGGCCTGAAGACTATGTCCGCTCACGCGGCGTGGAACTAACCATTGTCGACAATGCCGAGTGCATAGAATTGATGCGTCAGTTTATCGCCGACCGTCCCGAATTGTGGAACGAGGACATCGGCGAAGTTTAACTCGGCCGGCGGATTTTCCCATGCTGTTCTCACCTCGCATTCGCTTGAAGTCGCTCGCCCAGCTTTGCCATCGCTTGGCGACGGCCACCAATGCGGGGATTCAAGATCGCAAAATCTGGACCGACGAAGCAACCCGCGGCTCCCGCAGTGAACGTGCGGCGGCAGGTTTGATTAGCGATCAATTGGCCCGAGGCAATTCGATCACCGATGCGCTCCGCCAGACAGGAGATTATTATCCCCCCCTGTTTCGACAGATGGTGGAGGTTGGTGAAGTGAGTGGCCGGCTCGGAGAAATTTACAAGCGATTGGCACGCAACTACGACCGCGTGCTGGCATCGCGACGGGCGTTTCTCGGTCGCATCGCTTGGCCAGTCCTCCAACTCGGCATGGCGATCTTGGTCATCGGGTTGTTGATTTTGATCCTGGGCATGCTGCCGGTCAACCAAACGGCTCAGGGCGTGCAGTATGATTCCTTGGGCTGGGGGCTGGTGGGCACACCGGGGCTCATCAAGTACGTCAATTTCCTGTTGCTCTTAACGATCCTATTCATCGTGTTCTTTGAATCCCTCCGGCGGGGTGCCGGTTGGACACGTTCCATGCAACGCACACTCGTGACAATCCCCGTCATCGGCGGGGCCTTCAAGACGCTTGCGCTGGCGAAATTCACATGGGCTTTGCAACTCGTGCTCGACACGCCGATGGATATTCGCAAGGCACTCGCGCTCGCTCTCAACGCCACCGGCAACGATTACTACTCACGACACGCGGAAGACGTCGCCCGGCGGATCGAACAAGGCCAAACGGTCACCCAAGCACTGATTGCCACGCGCGTCTTTCCCAGCGACTTGATTGACAGTATTGCCGTCGGCGAAGAAAGCGGCCGGATGGTCGAAATCATGGAACGCCAAGCGGCGGAATACGAAGAACGCTCGGGAATGGCGATCGCGATCCTCGCCCAATTCGCCGGCTACGTGATTTGGCTGTTGGTGGCGGGATTCATCATTGTCATGATTTTCCGCATGTTTTCGTCCTACGTGGATACGATTCAGAGCCTCACTACGAACTAACTGACAAACCGCACCGCATAAATCGGTGGCAAGTTACTCGACACATTCTGCCACGATTCGCCACTGTCTTCTGAAATCCACAGGTTGCCCGTTGTGGAACCCATCACCAAGCGGTCGCCTGTTTCGTCGACTTCAAGCGCATGCCGAAACACGATATCGTAGGCTTTTTCTGTGGGCAATCCTTGGGAAATCTGCCGGAAACTCTGCGCACCGTCCGTCGTTTTCGTCACGACAAATTTGGCGTCTTTGGGAATGCGAAACTCATCCTTGATCGCCGGGACAAACCACGCCGTCTGGGGATCGCGCGGATGCACGGCCACGGCAAAGCCAAACACGGCCGGCTCGACGTCGGTAATCTCCTCCCAACTTTCACAGCCGTTGGTGGTGTGGAACATGCCATTGTGGTGTTGAATCCAGGCATGGTTGAAATCGCTCGGACAGGCCACGAGCCGATGCGGATCTTGAATCACCGGATTGTAGGCTTCCTCGGGGGGCATATACTCAGCGCGAAGCCCCGTGCTGCAACATTCCCAATTCTCTCCGCCGTCACGAGTCCGCCAGGCGCCGCCACAGGAAATTCCAATCACAACGTGCTGCGAATCCCTGGGATCGACTGCGATCGAATGAATCCCCGGCTCATCCTTGCCGCCACCAAACCACTTCATCCGTTCCGGGCGATTCCACAGTGATTCAACAAGTTGCCAACTCTCGCCCGCGTCGTCGCTGCGGAAGAGTCCCCCCGGAATCGTGCCGCACCATAACGTTTGATTCCCAGCGCCCCCTGTTTCCATGGCCCAAATTTCTTTGAGCGCCGCGGGCTTCATCGCGTGCGAACCATCGGCTTCCGGCATACGATCGGGGAGCGTTGCCCCCTCGGGATAGGTTGGTGCCGCGACTTCGGTCCATGTTTTTCCCTGGTCATTGCTGCGATGCAAATGCGCGCCAAAGTGCCCTAAGTCCAGCGCCGCGTACCAATTTCCATCACGGGGATCGGCCAGCGACATCGACACCGGTGAGCCGAGAAATGCCAAGTCTGCGATCTCCCACTTTCCCGCGGCAGACCGCCTAAGCGTAAACAATCCCTTCCGAGAACAAACGTGAATCGTGTCAGACATGGTATCGCTTCAAGAATGCAAATAGATTTGTGAACAGATTTTTCAGCCCCCTGAAAGGGCCTGCATCACATAAATTTCGGAGTTAGCCTGTATCGGGTCCGTAAGTCCCAAGCGGTCGGCAATGATTTCGCCGTCGACGAAGATCATCACATGCCGACGCAAACGGCCCTGATCGTCGAGAATATAAGTCCGCAGCCGGTCGCGGCCTGCTAGCGAACCCGCCAGCGCAGCTCCGACGGTATTCCCCTCGACTTGGACCGGTTCGCAGTTGACGAACGACTGCAAATGACTGGTAAAATGAACGACCGCCATAGCGTTCGATTATTGTCAACAAGCAAACGCTTGAGAAGCTTCCTAGAATGGAAAAATCGGGATGAATCAAGACCAGGCCGATTCTCGCTGGAAGCGTGTGCGTGGCTGGCTGCTGTCGCGGAATGTGATCCGGGTCTGCTGGGTCATGAACGTGGCGGTTTTGCTGGGTACAACAGTTTGGATTCTCCGCGATGGCAAGTTTGCCGAAGGGGTGGTCGCCTTCAAACGGCACATCGCTGCCTACGGGAACGAAGAATCGGCACTCACAGTCGTTCCACCACTCCTCTGGCCACGTGTCGATGCGTTATGGTTCGTATTCATCACCGCGGTTACGAGCTCGGCTGGAATTTTTACCGGGTTGGTGGCCGGCGCGGGAATTCACCGCGGCGTGCGGGCATGGCTGGTGCTGATGTTGCTACTGGCGGGGTGGCTGACACTCATCACAACCTGGCCGCAACTTGTCTGGCAGGGGCAAGTCTGGCGGGTGGCAGGCGCGCTACCCGAATTCAATCAGCTTTCAGAAAAACTGCTCTCCAACTGGCCCGACAATGACGGCGACATCGAACCGCTGGGCCCGTTCATGGCCTACCCAATTGGCAAGCCACGGACGCTGATGCTGATTAAGAATCCACAAGTCCCCGGCACCGGCCTCACGATTTCGTTGATCGAGCGTAACACCGAAGAGACGCTACTTTTTCAATTGGCGGGCAATGAAGAAGGACTCTGGGTCGTGAAAGAACAAGCCGACGAACCGCAAGCCTTTTTCAGCGGTCTCGACGGCGAGTATATGCCTGTCCATTTTCGCCGCCTAAAACTGGGATGGTTTCTCGTGCGTTATATTTACGCGCCAACGGTCATGCCGGAGTCGCGCCAGGCACGATAAGTGATAGCTTGGACATTCTAACCGCGAATCAAACAAGCGAAGTCTGCGTTCTCTCAGGGGCATTGCCATGCGGGTCGTGCAGTATTCTATCCACCCCAGGGTCCGAATAGCAATGCTTAAGGACATGCGGAGCGAATGTTGACGGAGTTCTAAAAAAGTAACTTACTCGCCTATCAGCACTTGTAAGTGGTATGCAAGTTGCCCTTCTCTGGTGTGCATGCAAACAACACTTAGGGGAACTTCGCTATGGAATCCGATACCGTCGTCCGCGCGTGGGAAAAACGTGTCCTGCAACCTCAGCACCGTGCCGTCAAAACCGCTGGAATTGAACCCCAGCGCTCAGCCGAACCACCTCAAAATGTGGGAACATCGGAGCGAATGGCTTCGCTCGTCGGTGGGGCGGCCTTCGTGTTAGCTGGTCGAAAAAATGGCAACCTGGGCGGTTTGCTCTTAGCAGCCCTAGGGGCAAGTTTGATTTATCGAGGCGCCAAGGGCCATTGCACATGCTATGAGAAACTTGGAATTTCCTCAGCAACGCATAATAAAAATTCCGTGATTCCCGCTCAGCAAGGCGTCAAGCTAGAAAAACATCTCACGGTCAATCGCCCCGCCTCAGAGCTTTACAGTTTTTGGCGTAATCTCACCAACCTGCCGCAAGTATTCAAGCACCTGATCTCCGTCGAAATGCGTGATGGCAACGTCTCGCATTGGGTCGCTGCGGGTCCTGCCAACACAAAGATTGAGTGGGATGCCGAAGTACTCAAGGATCACGAAAACGAACTTGTCGCTTGGCGATCACTGCCGGGAAGCCAAATCGATACCGCAGGTAGCGTGAAATTTGAACCGACCAAGAACGACCGCGGGACTGTTGTCGTCGTGTCCATGAAATACAATCCGCCCGGTGGCCAAATTGCAGATTATTTGGCGTCGTGGTTCGGCGGTGATCTGAAGTCGAAACTGGACGACGACCTGCGCAATTTCAAAAGCTTAATGGAAGCAAGCGAAATTCCGTCAACCTCGGGGCAACCCCAAGGCACGAGTTAACAGCGAGAAAAATCATGAAAGCCTTGTGTTGGTATGGAAAATACGACGTGCGTGTCGAAGACGTTCCTGATCCCAAAATCATCAACTCGCGAGATGCGATTATTCGTGTCACCGCGACCGCCATTTGTGGTTCGGACCTGCATCTTTACGACAAATGCATACCCTCCATGCAGGCTGGTGATATTCTCGGCCATGAATTCATGGGGGAAGTTGTTGAAATTGGCTCGGGAGTAAAGAACTTAAAAGTCGGTGATCGCGTCGTTGTGCCGTTTACGATCGCTTGCGGGAACTGCTTTTTCTGTAGCCGAAAACTCTGGGCACTCTGTGATAACTCCAATCCCAATGCGGGAGTCGCGGAACGCCTGTACGGTTACTCGGGTTCTGGGCTGTTTGGTTACTCGCACATTTATGGTGGCTACGCAGGTGGACAGGCCGAATATGTCCGCGTTCCTTACGCGGATGTTGGCCCCTTCAAAATCCCAGAAGGGCTCAGCGATGAGCAGGTTCTCTTTTTGACGGACATCTTGCCCACCGGATATATGGCTGCCGAGAACGCTAATATTCAAACCGGCGACACTGTCGCGGTCTGGGGTTGCGGCCCCGTGGGACAATTCGCCATCCAGAGTGCGTGGTGGTTTGGCGCGGGTCGCGTGATTGCCATCGATCATTACCCTCATCGCCTGGATCTCGCCCGGCGTTTTGCCAGAGCCGAGACCATCGATTTTTCACAAGAAGACGTGTTTGAACGCCTCAACGAAATGACCGGTGGCATTGGCCCTGACGCCTGCATTGATGCCGTTGGTATGGAAGCCCATGGCACGGCGCCCGATGCCATTTACGATCGCGTGAAGCATGCGCTCATGCTCACGACTGACCGTTCGCACGTGCTGCGTGAAGCTATTCATTGCTGCCGCAAGGGAGGGACTGTCTCGGTTCCAGGTGTCTACGGCGGCTACCTCGACAAACTTCCCTTCGGTGGGGCGTTTGCCAAGGGTCTTAAATTCGCGATGGGGCAAACCCATGTTCACCGCTATTTACCAACACTCCTTGAAAAAATTCAAGGCAACGGCCAGCCGGGCTTTGATCCCACCTACATTATCTCGCATCGCTTTTCTTTGAGCGAAGCGCCGCAGGCTTATGATCTTTTTCGCAATCAGCAGAATGAGTGCACGAAGGTTGTGTTGACACCATGAATGAACGTCCTTGGAAAAACTTGGCAATCATGACCGCGAGTTATGTCGCTTGGAAAGCCGTCTCTGCTGCGTCGCGGTACACGACCTTCAGAAACAAGGTCGTTGTCATCACGGGAGGCTCGCGGGGGTTGGGGCTCGTCCTTGCGAGACAGTTTGCCGCCGAAGGTGCCAAGCTCGCTATCTGTGCCCGCGATGTTAACGGACTTGAAACGGCCCAGTCGGAATTGCTTGCCCTCGGCGTCCCGGTGGTCGCTCAGGTGTGCGATATGGAAGATCGCTCACAGATTCAACATTTCATAAAATCGGTCAACAACGACTACGGACGAATTGACGTGCTCATTAACAATGCCGGCATTATTCAAGTTGGCCCCTTGAATTCGCATACGCATGCCGACTTTGAGCAGGCCATGAACACACATTTTTGGGGAGTGCTCCACGCGGTTGAATCTGTGCTGCCAATCATGCGGCAACGCGGCGCTGGTCGCATTGTGAACATCGCCTCGATTGGCGGGCAACTCGCCATACCTCACTTGCTTCCCTACTCAACAAGCAAGTTTGCGCTCGTGGGATTCTCTGACGGCTTACGTGCCGAATTACTCCGGGAAGGAATTTACGTCACAACGATCTGCCCGGGATTGATGCGAACAGGGAGCCCACGCAATGCGACTTTCAAAGGAAAGCATCGCGCGGAGTACGCTTGGTTCAGCATCAGTTCCTCTTTGCCTCTATTGAGCATGAGCGCCCAGCGCGCCGCCAGCAAGATTGTAAGTGCTTGTCGTTACGGCCGAGCGAAAGTGACCCTTTCACTACCGGCAAAATTAGCAGTCCTTGCTAATACGCTGGCCCCTGAATTGACCTCTGATTTGTTGGGACTCGCGAACAGGTTATTGCCCGATCCCGGAGGCATCCAACACCACGCTGCTCTGGGCAAGCATTCGACTTCCTGGGCATCACCCTCGCTGCTGACTACGCTCACCGACCAAGCGGCGGAATCTAATAATGAAATGTGAACTCGTGCTTAGAACCTATCCGTGGACTGAAACTAACGAGATTTGGTCGTCGTCATAGGGAAAGGAATTCTCTTGTCTCAATGGTCGAAGTGCTTGTTGCCTAGTGTTGTCTCGTCGGCGCTAAAAAGAAAGCCAACAACGACCTCGCATTCATTCCTCTGCAGGTCGGCTATCTCGCTGCCACCCGGGCAGTTCGGAAAGGCTCTCAGTGCAACGTTCGCACGTGCTCGCGCAAGGCAAGCTGTGGGCCTACGAGCCGCTTGGAAATCCGAACGCTCAGTGTATCGGCATGAGGCTGGGTCACGAGATCGGCCAAATAACTTGTGAGAACCGCGGACTTGCCGTCTTCAGATTCAATCAAGTAATGCACCCAAGCCCAGGATTCCGCATAATCTTGTTGCGTCATATCGGCGGCGGAAGTCAACGATTCCAGCCGCGCTAAATCGGGCTGCCAGGTTCCCGCTTCCGCTTGCTTGACGAGCATTTCGATATGGGCTTCGTTATACCCCCTACGGCCACGACCGACTTCAAAATACTCGGCCAGCCCTTCGTCGAGCCACAACGGCAAATGAGGCACGGCCGCATGCAGGTAGCCGTGAGCCACTTCATGCCGCAGATCGACGGCCACTTGATCGCTCCAGTGCGCATAGACCGTCAGATCGGTGTTCGTCCCAACAAAAATCGCCCGCCGCGTATTCATCTCGGGGAAGCGCAGATTCAAGAACTTCGTATAACTCGATTCGTCAGCATACAGATAAATATGAATTGGCTTGTCGTTGGGGGTGAGACCCAGTCGTGTGTTGATCCACTCACGCTGTTCGACGAGCTCGTTGATCAGTCGTTGTTGACCCGCGAGCGGCGAATCACTGTGGATGACAAGCTGCCCGCAAGGATGTTCATAAGGAAACGCATCCCAATGCTTTTGCTTGTGCAAGAGTTGGCAACCCGCGCATACACCGCCCGCGAGAATTACTAGCCATAGCGCGGCGGTTCGAATCCAGGGGCGAGCGAGCATTCCACGACTCGCGCACTGCGAGTATCCAACGCCAATACGGCTCCCTCCGTGGTGACCGTTGCGGGGAATTGTACCGACTTGCTAGCAAATCCCGAAGATCAATAAGCCCGGCGAATTAACGAGCTAGCAGCGCAGTTTCCCCGGTTTTTACCACCATGCGCGTCTCGTCGCCAATCCAAAACATCGCCCGCGACAAGTGAGCCAAACGATTGTCATTCGATTGCATTCTGTCGCAACTCTGATTGCGGCTCACATTCAAACGGACAGTGCCGACAACCATTGCCGCAGCACCAGCCGCGTTTGAGCAAATACTCCGCGGTAAACACCACCAAACCACGTTCGACGTAATAGTCGACGCCCGCGCGCAATTCATTCGCTGCGTCCGGCGCAGCGGAATCCAACTTATTCATGACAGACAAAGTGCGCAGCAATGCACACGGACCCTTTGTAAGGACAAACCAAGAGTAAGGGCGCAACAAAATTGCGGCAGGGCAACTTTCGACTGGCAAAGTGCGACTGGCCTTCATCCCGCGCGAAGGCTTCATCTATCCGTCGTGGTAGGTCTTCTGACTCCCAAGCTCGATCGGTTCGGCCTTCTCGCGGCGAATTTCCGAGAAAATCAGCCGCAATGGCCCTAAGAATTGAACCCATCTTCACGCTTGGTCACAGCGGCGGGGCCGTCCCGGACTAAGATTCTCGAAGAATCTGGCACCGGATTCCCTGTTCGTCGATCGGAGAAAAACTCTGCGACCGACCACCATGACAGTGAGGCTCAAGGTATCAGTAGCCAAGAGAAGAGTCAAGCAATTTTGTAGGAGTTGGTGACCAACCGCTGGGTTATTGGAACGGGTTCAGTCGGGACGCCGAAAGGCTGGGCGTTGAGGCCGAAGTCGATAATCAGCTCCTTGTTTTTAAGACTCCCTACCCCTAATCTTTTCCCTGGCTTTTCTCGTTACGGGATGCCCGTTAGCCGTGACTAGCTACGCTTCCTTTTTGAAATCCCAGGGCAATCCCAGAAAATCCATGGCATTGCGTTGTGTGGCGAGGTCCGTCTCGCTGGTTGGATTAAAGGCTTCAGGAGTCAATTGGATGAGTATCCCGTCGCAGAAGTGTTCAACCTTGTAGGCCGGTATCTCCATGCAATGCGCCACCCCCCCAAAAGTGTCCGCCATTTGTGTGTTGAAGTAGTGAAACCAATTGATGATGACTGGACGCTTGCTAACACCTTTCCGGCCTTGATCATAAGCTCTGTCACTAAATCTCAGTGTTTCCAAATTGTCGGAGTGACTTATCTCAGCCACTGTTGGACGACAACTTTCAATGCAGCGACGGAAATACGACAGATCCGGTACGGGATCGGTGGCATGGAAATCGACCCACATGAAATCCCAGACGTATTCGCTTGATCCAGTGGAAGCGCTAATCATTATTGGATAAGAACCCTCTACTGGACCTAGCGTTATAATTCCACCTGGGGAGGACGGACGAATTCGCCCTTCCTCGTCCAAATAGCGACTCACTGTCTTGGTGCTGACCTCAAATACTTCATCGCGACCGGTACGCCAGTTGGTTACACGGAATGCCTGTTGCATCAAGCCGAGGAACGAAGCAACTTCCTCAACTCGCAGGTTAGCCTCCGGAGGGAATCTCATGCTGAATTTGTAGCGGTTTAACATTTAGAGAGGTTAGAATGTTGGATCGTACGGGATGATAGTTATCTGATCACCTAATTCGCCAAGCACATTACGAAATGAGCTCATATCCTGTCGTCGAACGTGCCATACCAAGGGAAGTCCGTACTTTCGGGCAACGCCGACTTGCCTGGGAGGAAGAAAGGGGACAGGTCCATATCTAGCCTATATGGACCTGTCCCCTTTGTTCTCCCCAACCATATCAGTTTTTGTACCATAGCATTTCAAGTTTGCTTACCGAATGACCTTCATCCTGGCTTCCGTCCCCTTGATATTAGCCAGCCCCCACTCGGCGACGGCTGAAAGCACGGGCACAAGCGACCGGCCCTTCTTGGTCAATCGATAAGCCTCCCAACCCGGTTTCTGGGGCGCGGGAAATTTCTCGGCGATGCCGTTTTCGACTAGCCGATTCAGACGGTCGGTCAAAATGTTGGTCGCGATCTTTTCGGGGGAAGCGATGAACTCGCGGAATTGAGATTTGCCGCAGGCCATGTCGCGAATGACGAGCAACGTCCATTTGTCGCCGATCAAGTCGAGCGTACAGGCCACAGGACACGGCGAACGTTTCTTCGCGGCAGACATGGAACTCGCGAATTTTGGGATCAAAGAATCGTCTGTTGACATTCTAACAATTCACTTGCACAATGCAATTATATTACTTGCAATTTGCAACTTAATAAGTGGCGAAGAAAATGAGCCGTCTCCAAGAACATCCCACCGTCGTGGCCCATCGAGAAAAATCGGTGGCCCCGCTGCCGACACGATTGGACGGCTCTGAGTTGCGGGCATTATGCCTCGACGCCGGCGCTGATGACGTTGGCTTTGTTTCCCTCGATCGGCCGGAACTTGATGATCAGCGCCGCGATATTCTCAGCGCCTTTCCAAGTGCGCGATCTCTGATCAGTTTCGTCTGTCGGATGAACCGAGAACCTATTCGCAGCGTGGCGCGGTCGGTGGCCAACGCCGAGTTTCACCAAAGCACGGATCGAGTGAATGAAGTCGCCCGCGAGATTGTTCGCCGGCTCGAAGACCGTGGCCTGCGGGCCATGAATCCCACCGCGGGATTTCCCATGGAGATGAGCAAGTTTCCTGGCAAAATCTGGGTTGTCTCTCACAAGCCCGTGGCCGTCGCGGCGGGCTTGGGACAGATGGGCATTCATCGCAACGTGATTCACCCACGCTTTGGCAATTTTATCTTACTGGGCACGGTTCTCTTGGGCGTTGAGATCGACGAAGAAAGCCATCCCATCGACTACAACCCTTGCTTGACGTGCAAGTTATGCGTGGCCGCCTGTCCCGTGGGTGCTATCAAACCCGATGGTCGCTTTGATCCCAGCGCCTGCCTGACGCACAATTATCGTGAGTTCATGCAAGGCTTCACCGATTTCACAGAAAATATCGCCGCGAGCCGCAGTGCGTTAGACTTACGCACGCGCGTTACCGATCAAGAAACCGCCTCGATGTGGCAAAGCCTCAGCTTCGGTGCCAACTACAAAGCGGCATATTGCCTGGCTGTGTGCCCCGCGGGTTCAGATGTCATTGGTCCTTATCTGAGCGATTCCGTTAAGTTTATGACGGAAACACTCAAACCACTTCAGCAAAAAGAAGAAACCCTCTACGTTGTGGCCAATTCCGACGCCGAAGAGCATGCGGCTCGCCTGTTTCCTCACAAACATCTCAAACGGGTTAATGGCGTGCGGCCCGCCTCCATTGCGGGATTCATCGACCGCATGGATATCGCCTTTCAAGCGGGCAAATCTAAAGGCCTCGATGCCGTCTATCATTTCAAATTCACGGGCGCGGAAACGGCTTCGGCCACCGTGATCATTAAAAACGAACGGCTTCACGTTGCGCGCGGACTGTCCGGCCAAGCGGATTGCGAAATCATCGCTGATGCCGCCACCTGGCTAGGGTTTTTGCGCAAGGAAAAGAACCTAGTTTGGGCGATTTTACGCCGCAAGGTTCGAGTCAAAGGCAAATTATCTCTGCTGAAAGCTTTTGGCAAATGCTTCCCTAGTTAAGCTTTCAACGAATCCTTTTACGCTCTCAAACTACTGCGGCGGCACCGTGGGACCACTCGTTGCTGCCGCTGGCGAACCCTTCGGCTTATCCAGCCGCACCAGCAGCCATTCCTGCGTTGTGCCATCGGCAAAATGCACCAGCGCCGGCGCGGTGTCTTGCGTCAGGTTACCTATGCCGGTTTCCATGATCGGTCGGGTTTCGCCCACCAAGGTCCACGCCGCGCGTTGCGATTGCTTATCGACCATCCCTTCGACTTCTTTCACCGTATCGGCAGTCGTGTTCTGCAGTGAACCCGAAATGATCCCTTGCTTGCTGACCGCGAGTTGCAGGTACAAACTCGGGTCAACACCTTCCGCCGATTCATCGGCCGGCGTAATCGCAAACACACCTAGCGGCATCCAATCCTCGGGAGCCGGCTCGGCATCCTCTGGAATCGACGTGGCAATCTGCTGGGCTTGATAGGCATATTCGTCCGCGGTCGCGACGGGTTGATCACCGTAATAGACCGTGTCGTTCTGGTAATAAACGTTGTTGCCGTAGTTGTAGTAAATCGGCTCGGACCATCCCCAGCTTGGGAACCAAGTTGTCATGGCTGGCCAAGTCGACCAACCCCACCAGTTGATGCCGGGAGCATAGTTCCAGCGCCAATTGTTTCCGGCCCACCAATTCGGACGGAACCAATTATTGACGCCATGCCAGTTGTTGTTCCAGTGGTTGTGCCAATGATTGTTAACGTTGGTCCAATGATTGTTCCGCCACCCGTTCCATTGATTCCAATCGGGCCGATGATCGGGACGGTTGTGTGCCCAATCGCCGCCACCCGGTCTGCCGGGACGGTTTCCCTCTCCAGGACGACCTGGACGATCTCCATCACCGGGTCTTCCTGGTCTGTCGCCATCCCCAGGTCGACCGGGGCGATCTCCGCCACCGGGTCTTCCCGGTCGATCACCATCGCCAGGTCTTCCGGGGCGGTCGCCGTCTCCTGGGCGACCGGGCCGATCACCACCGCCCCCGGGTCTGCCGGGACGATCACCATCTTCACCACCAGGGCGCCCTGGGCGATCTCCACCACCTCCCGGACGACCGGGCCGGTCTCCACCTTCACCCCCTGGCCTGCCTGGTCGGTCTCCACCTTCACCCCCTGGCCTGCCTGGTCGGTCACCGCCTTCACCCCCTGGCCGTCCAGGTCTGTCTCCGCCTCCAGGACGACCGGGCCGCTCACCATCGCCGCCACCCGGTCTTCCCGGACGATCGCCGGTTCCGCCCCCAGGTCTGCCGGGACGATCACCACCGCCGGGCAATGATGGCCGTGTTATATCACCGGGCCGACCTCCGCCGGGACGACCACCACCAGCGAAATCACCTTCGCCCGGTCTACCCGGACGAGAGCCACCACCGGGTGCAGGCCGCGTCGACGGACGACCTCCGCCAGCCATGCCCCCTTCCGAGGGAAACGGACGCGGCAAGTTGTTCAAAAAATCATTCGCAGCACCACCGGAAGGACGACCACCAGCATAGCTACCCCCAGGGCGGGTCGACCCGCCGGGGCGATTCGATGGAAAACCACCAGGACGGCCGCTGATGTCCAGAAAATTATCGAGTTGTCCCTGAGAAGGGCGACCGCCAGTTCCCGGGCGAGTTGATCCGCCGGGGCGTGTCGCACCACCGGGACGCCCTGTGCCCCCGGCGAAATCAGGTCTGTTCATGCCGCCGCCAGCAGGACGACCTGTGCTCGGTCGATTGTTCGGCGTCGGCAAGGTGCCGAGTGATGGTCGGTTGCCTTGGGGACGATTAATATTTCCTGGGTTTGGTCGGGATCCACCACCACCGGGTCGCGAACCGCCGCCACCAACATTTCCGCCACCAATATTTCCACTGGGACGACCACCACCGCCTGCCCCCCCCATCGAAGGTCGACCGCCACCACCGCCGCCGGGCATCGGACGCGAAACATTCGGGCGCGACGAAGGCATGCTCATCGAAGGCGTACGACCCGCGCTTGGACGCGAACCTCCACCGCCACCTCCCATCGATGGCCGGCCACCACCGCCGCCACCTCCCATGTGCATTCCCCCTCCACCACCGCGTCCGCCACCTCCGCCTCCGCCGCCACCACCCCCGCGGCCACCGCGTGCCCAGAGGTCTCCTGAGCACAACATCGCGACGGCCAACATCGACAGAGCGAACAACGTGTATTTTTTCATCTGGGCACCTTTGATAGGTCATCCTGAAGGACGAGTTGGAATTCAGTTCTCTTCCGCAGCTTCGCGCACGATCAACACTTCATCGACATTGGGCTGCAGTTCGCCGTCGGCGACGCGGTTGATCGATTGCCACGTATAAGAGTGGTCATCGATTTTCTTAAGAAGATTTGTCGCCGAGGTCTTACGGCCATCAGGCAGGGATCCGGTCGATTCAATGGTCCAGTTGTCGCCATCGGCGGTCCACACCCCTTCGCCGAACCCGCCGTTGGAATCAAATACCCACGAGCGAATCTGATTGTTCGCGGCATCCCACCCGACGATTTGCATCCCCGACAATTCCACCCCATCGCGTGTGACCATGGTGAACGAACGTGTCATGAAATTCTTATTACGGGTCCATTCGCAATCCGTTTCAATCACCGTATTCTCGTCTTGGTCAATCCACGTGCCGACCATCCACTCGAGCGATTTAAGATGTTCATAGTTCGAGAGGGGCGGCAACGGGATTTCTTCTTCCGACACGCGGTCCAACACCCATTGGCCGTCGCGCTTCATATGGACGGCCGTGTAGGTCGTTTCCTCGGCGGGATGATCAGAGTAGGTCACCACGGCAGCACCTTTTTCAATTGCGACATTGGGCGAGACGAAATCAATCGACTCAACCGTCACGGCCAATTTGGCATCTTCTTCGCCAGCAAAGATTTCATCGAACAGCTGTTTGATCGCATCGCGGCCCATCACCCCTTCACCCGTACGTGGGTCGGTGTAAATCGCTTCCGGCGACCACATGTTGGCCATCGTTTGCGTATCGCGGCGATTGTAGGATTCGACGTATTTATCGATGTTTGATCGGATTGTCGCTTCGTCGGGACTCACAGCAACGTCTGTCGAAGCTTGAACTGCAGGTGCTGCTGGTTCCGCAATCGGCGCCCTTGCCGCGGCAGTTGTGGTTTGTGCATCTGTTACCGCCGAGCACCAACAGAAACAAACCACTATTATCATGAACTGACCAAGGAATTTCATGGAATGCCCTTTCATGGCGACCAGATTGTTAGGCGGAACCGCGTTCCTAAGCACCACGGTTCGATAAACAGATAAGCATCGTTCGTAGTGACGCGGTTCCCTCTTGGGTGCTGATTTTATCGCGTTCCACTCGTGAATACTAGCATATCCCTTGAAATGGCGAGTTCTTTCAGTAGAAGCAATCGTGATGGCGCTAACAACTAACATTCAAAGAAACGAATGCTTGACTTTCGCAAGTTAGTCGTTGTCGGGAGCTTCGCCTTCAGCAATCGCATAGGCCGTGGCGTGGCTGCGGCAATGCGAGATGCTGATGTGCATCGTGCGAATGCCGCTTTGCTCAAAAACTTCACGCGCCCCGCCACAAAGAGCAATGATCGGAGCGCCGCCATGTTTGTGCCGCACTTCAATATCGCGCCAACTGATCCCCTTGCGCCAACCCGTGCCCAACGCCTTGAGCACCGCTTCCTTTGCCGCCCAACGGCCTGCGTAATGCTGCGTGGATGATTTCTTGGTCGAGCAATATTGAATCTCATGCTCCGTATAAACCCGGCGAATAAACAACTCACCGTGCCGCTCAATCATCTGCGCAATCCGCAGACATTCAATGATGTCGGTGCCAATACCAATAATTTGTAACGCCATAAAAAACTCATTTCTAAACCGCTCATGAACGCTAATTATCGCTGAAAGAGAACTAATTATTAGCGACTATTTGCGAAGATCAGCGGTTCAGAATTAATATCCCTTCAATCCACAAGCCTGCTGCGCACGGACCAAAACTTCAGCCGCTTTCTTACGAGCCTTCATTGCTCCTGCCGCCAGGATGTCGCGCACGTCATCCGGTCGCTTTTCCCAATCGGTCCTTCGCGCGCGGGCATCGGCGAAATACGCTTCCGCCGCTTCGGCCAGCTTCTTCTTTACGTCGCCGTAACCAAAACCACCCTTAGCATACAACTCTGCCATTTCGTTACGATCCGTTTCCGTCGCCACCAACGAGTAAAGCATATACAGCACGTCGTTCGTCGGATCTTTCGGATCTTCCATCGGCCGCGAATCGGTCGCGATCCTCATGATCAGCTTCTTTTGAGCCTTGGCATCATCGAATACGGCCAGCGTATTGTTATAACTCTTCGACATCTTTTCGCCGTCGGTCCCCGGCACGCGCGCCGAGCTATCAAGCACCTTCGCCTTGGGCAGCACAAACACGTCGCCGTACTGATGGTTGAAACTCCCAGCGATATCACGGCAAACTTCGATATGCTGCACCTGATCTTCACCCACCGGCACGGTGTCGCTGTCGTAGGCCAGAATGTCGGCCGCCTGCAAAACAGGATATGTGAACAGCCCCGTATCGGCCGGCAATCCCTTGGCTTTCTTATCTTTGTAAGCGTGGCAACGCTCAAGCAATCCCATCGGCGTCCCCGTGAGCAGGATCCAACAAAGTTCGCTCACCTCAGGGACATCGGATTGAATAAACAGCACGGCCTTGTTGGGATCGAGCCCCAACGCCAACAAGTCCATCGCCGCATCCAGTGAATACTGCTTGAGCAATTCCTTATCACGCACCGTGGTGAGCGCATGCAGATTCGCAATGAAGTAAAACGCCTGCTCGGCATCTTGGAGAGCGATGTATTGAACGATGGCCCCAAAATAATTGCCCCAATGAGGCCGGCCCGTCGGTTGAATTCCGCTAAGAACACGCATTTTGCTTTTGATCTTGTAATGAATGGAATCTGTAAATAATCCTAGCCGCAGGCGGAAGCCAACGGTTGCCTCATCTCAACCGCTGCTTCCGCCTGCGGCTAAGAACTTGTCTTCAACGACCCAACAACTTCCCGAACGCTCACCGCGCCCAGTTCCGCCAGCGCGCTCGGCAAGGCGTCGAGCACTTGTATCGACGCCGTTGGATTGTAAAAGTTCACGGTCCCCAATTGAACCGCGGTTGCCCCCGCAATTAAAAACTCCATGACGTCGTCGCAGTTCGCGATTCCGCCGATGCCAATGATCGGCGTCTCCACGGCTCGGGCCGCTTGATACACGGCCCGCAAGGCAATCGGCTTTATCGCCGGGCCGCTCAAGCCCCCAATGATATTGCCCAGCATCGGCCGCTGTCGCCGCCAATCGATGGCCATCCCCTGGCACGTGTTGATGAGCGAAATCGCATCCGCCCCCCCTGCCGCCGCCGCTTTGGCCATCTCGGCAATACTCGT
Source organism: Bythopirellula sp. (assembly GCF_041737835.1). Classification (NCBI taxonomy): domain Bacteria; kingdom Pseudomonadati; phylum Planctomycetota; class Planctomycetia; order Pirellulales; family Lacipirellulaceae; genus Bythopirellula; species Bythopirellula sp. The sequence continues at coordinate 26,259 of NZ_JBGSQY010000030.1, forward strand.
CACGTTGGGGGTGAGCTTGGCGATGATGGGGTGCGCGCAATTCTCGCGGCAGGCGGCCACCACCCGCTCGCACATCGTTGTGTCGGTGCCAAAATCCACCCCGCCGCTCACGTTGGGGCACGAGATGTTCAGCTCCACGGCAGCGACCGCTTGATGCGGCGACAATTGCGCCGCCATCTCGACGAATTCTTCTTGCATGCGACCGGCGATGCTCACGATGATCGCGGTCCGTTGCTCGGCGAGATAAGGCAAATGATGGGCGATGAAGGCGTCGATGCCGTCGTTATCAAGCCCGATCGAATTGAGCATCCCCGCGGGAGTTTCAATCGTCCGCCAGGGCGAGTTGCCTTTTCGCAAGAGCTTGGTGATCGTCTTGGGGACAATCCCACCCAACCGCGAGAGATCAACCAGCGATTGCATCTCGCGGGCATAACCAAAAGTGCCCGATGCCACGAGAATCGGATTGGCGAGTTTCAGCCGACCAAGTTCGACACGAAGATCAAGCTTCGCAGCGGGAGGTGAGACATTGGATTCAACGAACGATGCGGACATGAAGGCGTCAGATGCGGGCATTGGCGACTGAGATTTTGTTCTCGCCAATGTACACACATTGGGGGGCAGTTCACAACTTGCCCCCGGCTGCGTCCGATTTGTGCGCGAACCGGTTGCGCAGCCACCTTCCATGTGGTTTCGTGAAGCGAACCGACGGACTAGATAATTCCGCCGTGAACGCTATGCGGCGTCAGATGCGAAGGTTGATCCAGGAACCAAATCCGTTCCCATTCATCAAGCAACGAACGCAAGTTTTCAGATGAGTAAATCAACTGTTGCGCACGCCGTGCCGGGTCTGCCGAATAGATCGGCAGCAGGCAGCCGGTATTCCCGGCCAGCACGCAGACAGTCGCCATCGTTAAGAGCCATTTACGCATTGGCGCAGCTCCTCCTTGAGCATCGAAGCGTTCAGCGGCGCACGCTGCCGAACAACTTCATCAATTTGGCAGAGCTCTTGGTACCAACCGGCACTGAGCTTCCTGCCGTTCCCGCAAAAAAGTTGAAAAGTCCAAAACACAGATAAGCATTCGACGTTCACTCTCCGGGGCGTGTTGTCGCGGGGGACGAAACCCGCCTGACACCGCCGGAAATTGACCGTCTGGTAGAAAAGTCGCGGAAGAATAGCGAGCGGCTCACTTTGCGCCGAGAGCAGATTGGCGCGGCCGCAGTGATTTGATTTGGGGTGCTATCGCGGACTGAATCTCGCGAAGCAATTGCCAGTGAAGGGCACTCAATTTTGCTGTCGAGGACAGCAACTCATTGTTGTTCGTAAGCAGGCCGTTCTTGACTGGGCTGCTCGAAACTGGGCTGCTCGAAAGTTGGCTGTTGTTGAGCCGGTGGCTCATAACTGGCTTTTTCGTAACTTGTTGGGGCAGAATGGTTTTCATGCGGAGTGCTGTCAGGCTCTGGACCTGAGGCAGCTCGATGGGCCGCTTCCGCGGCGGCATTGGCTTGGCGTTCCAATTCATGGACCCGCTCTTCCATTTCCTTACCCGGCTTGAACGTCACCACAAACTTTTCTGGGACAAAGACTTTCTCACCTGTGCGGGGATTACGTGCCTTACGAGCGGCTCGTCGTTTGACCTCGAAGACGCCGAAATTGCGGAGCTCAATCCGCTTTTCGTCCACCAGCGTTTCGACAATTGCGTCGAATGTCTTCTGGACGATTTCCTTCGTCTTCAATTGCGTGAGACCGATCTCTTCTGAAATGGTCTTTACAATCTCTTTTTTGGTCACGACGAGTCCCCTGTACGATGCCTGGTGAGGTGCCAGCGATAGCCGACTAGTGCCTACGCCGAAAACCAACAAAGTGCCTTACGCCAGATGAGGTAACTTAGACAAGCGAACTTCGTCCGCTCGTTCCAAGTGTAATTGGCGCAAGAGTTAGTGTCAAGGTAATCGCAAATCGTCAAACGACTTACGGCGCGCGACCAGACCGTGAAAAGGCCTCAAAATCCCGTTGGGAACTCGATAAATTGTCAAAGAACAGACCCAACTACGGGCTGCGGAAGAACTCCCCAAAACGCCCAAACTTGCCGTCTTGCAACGGCTGGCGATATCGAGAGGACTACCTGTGACATTGATCGACCTCACAGCCGGCAAACTTGAACTAACCGCTACAGATTCCCAAATTTGTAATTTCCGCCCGTTAGCCGGCATCGTCCCGATGCCGTGAATCGTGTGAACGCGAATCGCTCACACATTAAAAATCGCCGCCTGCTCTTGGATATGCTCCAGCTGATAGAGCTTCCCCTTACCACTACCGGGGCACGACTCGCAGGTCTCGGCCCAGGTCTCGGGGCTGCGAAGGTTGGAATTCCAGAAAGGCCAAGTCCGGCATTGCCGTGGCCGTTGCTCGTAGACCTGACATTTGCGCGTTTTGGTGTCGAAAAACACGCAATCACCGTTTTTGTACTCCACCAGGCTCCGCCGCACGCCGATCTGGCGGACGTACTTCTTCTCGAACTTGGCCGACTCCATACCCAGACGTTCGGCCAAGGCGTCGATCTCCACCTGATTGACCCACACATAGCCAGGCGCGCCGGTGCAGCAATCACCGCAACCCGTGCATTTGAATTTCAAACCGTCTTTGTACCAAGGTTCCGGGGCGGGCGTTTGCTTATTGGCGGCTTTGGCCATGTTCGTCATCCGTGAGTAAAGAATCAGTCTAAAGTGCGGAGCTGGCGGCTTGAGCGATCGCCATCAAGGCAATTTCAATCTCCTCGGTGGTTGTCGACCAACCAGGGCTCAACCGCACCGTGCCCCCGGTGGGCAAAGTCCCTAGCGCGGCATGCATCCGCGGCGCACAATGCAACCCTGCCCGACACTCGATGCCGGTCGACATCTCCAGCACCGCAGCAAACTCCTGGGGATCATAACCTTTCACGGTGAAGCTGACCACACTCGTGCGAGATTTTGCCGTCCGCGGTCCGTGAATCGTCACGCCGTCAATCGCGTCGAGTCCGTTAAGTAAACGCCCGGCGAGCTCGCGATGATGCTCGTGAATCTTCTCGAAGCCATAGTCGCGATGAAATTCCATCGCCGCAGCCAAGCCCACAATTCCAGGAACATTGAGATTCCCCGCCTCAAACTTATGCGGCAACTCATTGGGCTGACGGTCATTCTCGCTGGATGTTCCCGTCCCGCCAAAACGAAACGGTATCATTTCTTTCGCGGCACGTTCCGACAAACATAACACGCCTGTTCCCAGCGGAGCCAACAAACCTTTGTGCCCCGGCGCGGCAATCACGTCGGCCTGGCATTCTTTGAAACTGAGCGGCACTTCGCCCAGCGTTTGCGCGGCGTCAATCAAGTAATACGCACCATGCTCGCGAGCGATCTGGCCGATCTCGCCAATCGGCTGAATCGCGCCGGTCACGTTCGAGGCATGCACCACCGCCACGAGCCGCGTGTTCGGCTGCAACATTCGCCGAACGTCGTCCGGTGAAACGAAACCTTCGCCATCGCACGGCACATAGCTAACTTTCACGCCCAGGGTGTCGCTCAAATAATGCAGAGGCCGCAACACGGAATTGTGTTCGCAAACCGTCGTCACCACGTGATCGCCCGCACGCACCAAACCTAAGACGGCCGTGTTGAGCGAATCGGTTCCGCTGTTGGTAAAAATCACACGGTTGGGTTCATCCATGCCCAATAAATCGGAGACTTCCCGGCGCGCTCGCGCGACCAATCGCAACACTTCTTCTGCGGCACGCGAAGAGCCCCGCCCACTCGGTGCGCCGTTCTCACGCTGATAACGGTCCACCGCATCATAAACCACGGTCGGCTTCGGCCAACTCGTCGCGGCGTTATCGAGATAGATACGCTTCTGCACGATAGATCATCCACCAATTTGATACATGGCCCGCGCGGGCTTGACGAAATCTGCCTCACCCACGCCATGCGCCGGTTGCTTGTGCCACACGCAATCGCGAATCAATTGGGCTAACTCTTCGTCGCTGCCACCGCTGCGCAGCAGCTCACGCGCATCCCATTCCACGGTCGAAAACAAGCAATTGCGAATCTCACCCTCCGCAGTGAGTCGCAGACGATTGCAGTCGCTGCAAAACGGATGACTCACGGGATTGATGAAGCCAATCGAGCCTTTGCCATCGGCAAAATGAAAATCGACGGCAGGCTGGCTCAAATCCGCTCGCTTGCTCGGCACGAGCGGGCAAAACTCCGCTTCCAGCATTTGCCGAATTTCGTCGCATGTAAGCACCTGCTGTTGCTGCCACTGATTCTCGGCATCAAGCGGCATGAACTCGATGAACCGCAGTTCAAACGCGTGAGTTCGCGCGAACTCGGCCAGCGGCACAATTTCTTGTTCCGTTAGTCCCCGAATGGCCACCGCGTTGAGACGGATATTCTCAAACCCCGCTTCTCGTGCCGCAAAAATTCCATCGAGCACGCGCTGTAACCCAGCACGTCGCGAAATTTTCTGAAACGTCGCCTCGGAAAGGGCATCTAGGCTCACGTTCAAGCGTTGTAACCCTGCCGTCTTAAGTGGTGCGGCTTGTTCGTTGAGCAAAATGCCATTTGTGGTCAGTGCCAAATCCTCAAGCCCCTCAATCGCAGCCACCCGCTCGACCAACTTCGGCAGTTCACTCCGCACGAGCGGTTCGCCCCCCGTGAGTCGCAATTCTTTGATCCCCAGCGACACTGCCACACGCACGAATAGCTCGATCTCTTCGAAGGTGAGCAACTCCTCGCGTGGCCGAAACACCACATTCTCGGCGGGCATGCAGTAGAAGCAGCGAATATTACAACGATCCGTCACGCTCACCCGCAGGCTCGTATGCACGCGCCCCAAGCGATCCACCAGCGGTCCGCTGGTTGGCATGTCCGTCGTCGTTTTGGAAATCTTGCTGATCATTTCGTCGGATGCACCCATTCGCTGCTGCCGTCGGCCCAGTGTTCCTGCTTCCAGATCGGCACGCTCTCTTTAAGCGTATCGATGAGCCACTCCCCCGCTTCGAACGCGGCTTTGCGATGCGGACTTGCCACCACGATGGCCACGCTCGCTTCGCCGAGTGGCACAACGCCCAGCCGATGCACGATCAGACACTCCACAAGCCCCCAACGCTCGCGGGCCGTCGCTTCCAAAGTTGCCAACTCCTTCGCGGCCATCTCTTCGTAGGCATCGTAAACAAGTTCCGTCGTTTCCCGTCCCGCCGTGTGTTGGCGCGTGCAACCCAGAAACAACAGCACAGCCCCCGCCGCAGGCGATTGCGCACTCCGCACCATCAAATCAGCATCAATCGGTGAGTGCGTCAGTTGAATCATTCGAATTGTCTTAGCCGCGATTCAACGAATCGCCGGTCTTCCACTTCTAACCACCACTCACCGGCGGAATACACGCCACTTCGCTCACGCTCGAAATGACCGAATCATCATTCGCATAGGTCGCATCAATCGCGAACATCGCCCTACGAATCAAATCCGCCAGTTGCGGATAATCCGTCATCAGCTGGCCGCGTAAACTGGCGATCGTTGCTTCATCCGGCACTTCAACGTCCACACTCGGCCCCACCGCGTCTCGCGCCGCCGCGAACATCTTGACGGTCACTCTCATGTTACCACCAGGTCTTTGCCGGGGCTATTAATGAGCGTGCGCAGCTCGGGCATCAAGCCATACGCCAGCGCGACAATCTTCACCGGGTGAATCGTGGGCTTCGAGGTGCTTTGTTCCATCTGCACCTTGCACGTGCTGCACTCGGTCGTCCCCGCGACGAAACTCCCCGTCCGCACGGCGGTGATCAACGGCAAACCAGCCCGCAAGCTGCGGCGGTAATTTTCGCGTTGGAATCCATACATGCCCGCCATGCCGCTACAGCCTTTTTCAATCCGTTCGACTTTGAGTCCCGGAATCAACCGCAGCAAACTTTCCGCGGGCGTGCCGATTTCCAGCGCCTTCGTGTGGCAAGGCGTGTGATACCCGAGCGACGTGTTGAGCTGCCCGAAATTCAGCTGCAAATTGCCGCGCTGATGCAACCGCCACAAATAATGACACGCTTCGAGGGCGTTCTCGGCAATCATCTCGGCATCATGATCCCCCGGCAGCAACTGCGGATACTCATGCGTGAGTGCCAACACCGCCGAAGGCTCGGTCGCCACGATGGTGTACCCTTGCCGCACCGCTTCGGCGAGAATCGCCACATTATGCTCCGCGATTCCTCGGGCCTTGCTCACCAAGCCCCGCGCGATCATCGGCATCGCCGCCTGCATTTGATTCTCGGGAACGTAAACCGGAATGCAATTGTGCTCAAGCACCGCCAAAAATGCTTCGGCCAGCTGCGGATCGCAATAGTTCGCGTACGTGTCGACGAAGTACAGCACCTTTTCGACGCTGCTTCGCTCCGGGCGATTCAGACGTTTCTGTGCGGCTTGTTGCAAAAACGACTTCCGCCGAAACCGCGGCAACTTGCGACTCTGGGGAATGCCGACCAATTTTTCAATCAACCAGCGCGCCCCACGATTCGCCACAGCCCAATTTGCTACGCGAGAATAACGCGAAGCATAGCGGCACATTGTATCAACGCGTGCCATGAACCAACCGTAGAGCGTTTCGCCATTGGTGGCCGTGTAAAGCGCCTTAGCTTCGACCATCAACCGCGGAATATCCACATTCGCCGGACATTCCAAACGGCACATGTGGCAATGCACGCACAAGTCGGCGATTTCTTTGAACTCTTCATCCAGCACGCTCCCCTGCGGCAGGGCCCCGGTAAGCAATCCACGCGCAAGATTCGCCTTCGCTCGCGGCGATGCTTCTTCGCGCGGCGAATAGCGATTGATCGGGCACATCCGCGTCTCGGGTGAAAGCGTGCGGCACACACCGCAGCCGTTGCACACCCGTGCCGCGTGGGCCATCTCTTCCGGTTGCCAGGCGAGTTGCAGTTGAATCGTCGGCGGTTCGTTCTTTTCTTTGGGCGACTTTACCTCGGCCTCGGCTTGCAGGTTTTCCAGCACGGGATAATGCACGTGCCGCAGATGATTGGTCATCGACACCACGTCGTTGGCCACAATCTTGTTGGGATTCAGCAGATTCTGCGGGTCAAACAATTGCTTGACCTCATGAAACGCCGTCATGAGCGGGCCAAACTGCCGCAGCACATACGGCGTGCGGCTCAAGCCATCGCCATGCTCACCGCTGATCGTGCCGCGAACCTTCCAAACCTCTTCGTAAATCTGATCGGCAATCAAATCCATCTTGGCAATGTCGGCAGCGCTCGAAATATCGAGAAATGGTCGAAAGTGCAACTGCCCATGGCTGGCATGCGCGAACAACGACGCAGTCACCTGTTCCTGCTTGAATATGTGCTGCACGCGCGGCAGGAAATTGGGCAATTCCGCTGGCGGAATCGCAATGTCTTCCACAAACGGCAATGGACGTGTCTGCCCTTTCAAGCGATAAAGCGTCGGCGTGTAATGGCGAGCGAGTTGCCATAGCAGTTCATGATCGAGCCAATCCGCCGCAACGTAAGAACCAAATGCCAGCTTAGCTTTGTCTTGCACAAAGGTCACAACGTCGGCCAGCTTGCCTTGCACCTCGTCGGTCGATTCCCCTTGAAACTCCACCAATAGCACCGCTTCGGCTTCTTGAGGAATCAAGAATTCGTAGCGCGGGTCCATCTCGCGCGCGAGACTCAAGTGCCGGCGATCCATCAGGTCGCACGCACTCGGTTTGAGCGGCAGAAGTTCTACCGTGGCCAGCGACGCTTTATCAATCGAATCGAAGAACAACAACAAACTGCACGCGTCCACCGGCAAGGGAAGCGTTCCCAAGGTCACCGCCGTGATCAGCCCCAGCGTCCCCTCGCTGCCGACAAACAACCGCGACAAATGCAGCGGCTTGCCAAACGCATCCACGTCGTGCAGGTCGTCCAGTCGATAGCCACTGCTATTCACCAAGCTCTGGGGATAGCCGTTCTTAATTTCCTCGGCGTGCCGCATGCAAATATCATCGACGGCCAGCACATAGCGATCGACGCCGATATGGCCTTTCGTATTGAGCAATTCGTGCGTGCCAAATTCCAGCACCTCGCCATCGGCCATCACAACTTGCAATGACTGAACATGCCGCCGAGTTGATCCCACCACCGGCCAATGACTTCCCGACGCATCGAGCGCAACCATTCCCCCCACGGTGGTGACTTGAGCCGTCGCAGGATCGGGTCCGATATAACGTCCTTGCGGTTGAAGTACGCGGTTGAGTTCGTCGAGCACGACCCCCGCTTCGACACGCACGCTCTCTTCGCCAACCTCCAGTACTTTCCGCATGAAGCGTGAGAAGTCGATGACTAAGCCGCGACCAAGCGATCCACCAGCGAGTCCCGAGCCGCTCCCACGCGCGTGAAGGGGAATCTCCCTCGCGGCCGCATACTTCACAGTCGCCACAACGTCGTCGACGCCACGGGGGCGCACCACGCCCAGCGGAGGAATCTCATAAATGCTCGCGTCGCTGGCAAAGAGTTGCACGAACAGGTCGTCGCAGTGAACATCGCCCACAATCTGCCCACGCAGATCATCTTCGATGCGCTGTTGTTCTGCATCCATAGGTCATCATGCCCAATGTTCAGAGCGACTGCTTCAAAACGGTTTCATCAGGACGACTGATTGGCAGCCGTCGCGCGCTCAGCCGATTGCAGCCGAGCGTTCAATTGCCGATGTTTTTCGTGCGTTTCCAAATCGAACAGACCGTGGGAATCCATCTCCGCCACGCCTCGATACTGTGCCTGGCAGCGGTAGCACATCAGCGCGTCCCCCACGAGCGTGTAAAGCAACACGTCGATCAAGGCCGTGGCGAACAAAATTCCAAACGTCCACAACAAATGAGCGTGGTACCAGGCGATGGAGCTGCCAATGATCCCCACGGCCACGATCAGCACACCCAGCCGCTGCGGAAAATCCTTACGTACAAACAAATCGGTGCTCGGACAAACCAAACAACGTTGCACCCGGTCGCCGTCAACTGCATCCTGGGGCACGGCCAATTCCTGCCCACAGGCGTTGCACTTCAAATGCCGGGTGTCGGCAGCAAAATGGGTCCGCGTCCCCTCGTGACAAGCCGGGCATGCATAAGTGACGTTCACGTGAATCTTTCAATTGGGTCATTAGCCGCTTGCGGCTTAGCGCGTAACACTCACCATTATTATAGCGGGAACAGCGACTCGCGAGACAGTAGCAACGCCATGGTTTCGCCGACGAATGTGCCAATCACGGCCACATAAAGAATGCCCGTAGCGCTCTGCGTGTTGGGAATTTTGAGCGTCTCCCACGCCATCAAAGCCAGAATCGCGACCCCCACGATCCCAAACAACCATCGCAATAACAGAAATAACCACCACTGCGTCGTGATCTCATTGGCATAAGTCAGCTCGCCCCACACGCCCAGCGTCGAAAAAATCGCCTGTAGCACTACCGCCACACCCATCGCGATAATGAGTCGCCGCAGCGGCACAAGCTCCATCGTCGGCGTGTTCAAATACCAGTGGCCCAACAGCATCGCGGCCATCGTCATGCCGAGCAGAAGGCCGGAGGTGATCACAGATCCAGCTGTTAAACTCGCAGACGGATCGATCATACTTCTGATGCGCTGTTCCGATTCAGTAATCAGTTCGCTCGTGCCATTGCTCGTCACCGTGTCAGGTTCTGCCGAAACGATGTACCGCAGTAGCAAGTTGTCGTCTTTGCTCCGTTGCTCATGCAAGCCAATTTCTTGAACAAGCGCGCCACCCGCGGCTGAGAGCGTCACCAGAATTAAAAACACTTTTCCCGCGACCGGCTTTTCGTACAACCAGCACACCGACCCCACATAGCTCGCGACCGCCGCGCCGACGGCGTACCACAGCACGTCCCGCGCGACGTAATAGCTCACCATCGCCGCGAGCGTCGTGAGCCCCAGCGTCACGTAAAGATGATTGCGAAAATACCCGCTCGTGACCTTCTTCGACGAAGTGATCGCCATCCCCGCGGCCAAACCGAACGACAGCCGCAGCAGAAATTGGATGAGGAGATTCATGATGACAAGCCGTGTTGCAACGCAACACACGGCGCTAAGTTATACACCTAAGTTCGATCACCATAAATCAACGTCATCACTTCCGAACGGCTCGACAGATTCGACCGGAACAAACCTTTCATCGCCGAAGTCACGCAGACGCTCCCCGGTTTGCGAATCCCGCGAATGCTCATGCACGAGTGCGAAGCCTCGATCACTACGGCCACCCCCTTCACGTCGAGTTCGGAAATCAACAAGTCGGCGATCTCCTCAGTCATGCGCTCCTGCACCTGCGGACGATGCGAAACGACTTCCACCACCCGGGCCAATTTGCTCAGCCCCACGACCTTGCCGTTGGGCACGTAACCAATGTGCGCCTTGCCGATGAACGGCAACATGTGATGCTCGCACATGCTGTTGAAGGAGATATCCTTCACGAGCACCATCTCGTCGTACTTCTCGGTGAAGAACTTTTGCAGGTGAATCCGAGGATCAGCATGCAAGCCGCTAAACAATTCGGCATACATGCGGGCCACCCGCGCGGGAGTTTCCTGCAATCCTTCGCGGTCGGGGTCCTCTCCCACAGCGGCAAGGATTTCACGCACCGCTTTCTCGATCCGCGGCAAATCGACCGGCGTGGGCTCGGAGGGTTTTTCGTCGTCGGCACAACTCATGGCATATTACTCGGGAAAATCGAAGGATTAGCAAACCTTCGATGGTACGCCCCGAGTATCGCCATCGTCAACCACTCGCCCTTAGCGCCGGAGCTCGCTCCGTAATGTTTACCAACTCTTCTGCACGCTCCCCGACCCCACATGGAACGCAGCCCGGTCGTTCACCTGGGCATCATAGTTCGCCTGAGCCGACCAGCCGCGTCCCAAGTAGCAATTCAGACCGGTACCAACCAAAGCCCAATCCCGGCCCATGTTGAGCCCCTCGGCAATGAACGATGAACCACCCACTGGGGCGAACGTCGCCACCACCGGCGAGTTCACGTCCAGAAACTCATGAACCCACACCGCCCGGAATTCCGGCGTGATCTTCGCCCGGCTGGGAACAGTGCGCACTTGCGTCCGCACACCCACCAAGCTCCGCAACGAATCGTCGTCGAGACCGTCGACACTCAGATTCGCAGCCCCGGCACCAGTTTCGGTGAATCCATTCTGCCGCACGTGCACATATTGCAGTGCTGCGAAAGGCTGGGTACTGAAACGCTCCGTCTCATGCAAAATGAAGCCCCGTTCTAGATAGGCAAATCCTTGCCAGCCGTCATAGTCGCCTTGGGCGGTCAGGTTCAAACCGCCCGCGTTGATATAGCGTTCGCTCTCGTAACCATCAAACTGAAAACCGCTGATCACCGTGTAGTAATGAATATCATTGAGCCCGGTGAGGTAAGCACCGATCTGCCCGCCGGTAATATCATTCGTGCCACTGGCGTTGGTGGTCTGTAAACCAGTACCCACATAACCTCCGTAGAGGCCAATCCGGTGGTTGGCATTCCAGTAGGCATCGAAGCCCACGATGGCACCACCCATTCCGTAATCGAGACTCCCCGCGTTGCCGTCGGAGTCGGCATGACCACCCAACCCATAGCCCACGGCCCACGTCGTGCGGCTCCGTGAGGGAGCCCGGCTGAACGACATCGAACCGTCAGGCTGATAACTCACCTGCACGATTTCAGCTTCGCTCAATTTACTCACGGTATCTTCTTGAGCCCAGCCATCGTAGTTTGCACCGTTGCGGAACGATTGCGGCTGAAGTTGCTGGGCGATCGTATGCAGAATCAACGTGGTATTCTGCACGCCCATTTGCTGAGTCGTGCCATAGATATCGCCACTCATTTGCTCGAGCGCGGCTCGCACCTGACTGTTGCTCATCATCTGCAAATCATCGATCAGGGCTTGGAAGGCGCCTGTGGCACCCTGAGAATTATCATCGAGATACTTGCCCACGGCTTTCTGGTTGACCGTTTGGCCTATCGCTTCAAAATCGGTGCTGTCGGCAATCAGAGTGAAATAAGCACTTGTCGAAGTGTAGCCCAGCTGTGCCGTGAAGAACGCTAAGTCGTCGGATATAGAATCAAACGTGCCCGTGATCGATCCCGCGGTCAAAAATGTGTATTGCGTGCCGCCGGTATAAGTTCCAGGCGCCGCATATACCGCGACCGCTCCAGCCAAGTCGGCCGCACCAGTCACAGCCAATAAGTCGTTATTCGTACCTGCAACGTTGCCACCATCGTTGATCTCAACGGCAATGGTTCCCGCGTTCGATTGCGTGTAACCATTCGTCACATTCAGCGTGCCGATCGAGTTGCCGGGGGCGACCCAATTGTTATTGATTAAACTACCAATCGTGCCCGTGCCGCCCACGATGCCGCTGTTATCGGATGTCACCTCACTGGTAACGCTGCCGTTGATGATCAAATCACCCGCGTTGGCTGCCGTAGTGCCGGTGTAATTATTGGTGCCGCTAAGAATCAATGTGCCCGTGCCTGTCTTTTGTAAACCACCCGCCCCGGAAATCTGGTCGGCGTAAGTCACACTGTTCGTGCCCGTGATTTCGACGTTCGCCGTCACGCCCGTGTGGACATACATGCCGGCCCCTGCGGTGGTACCACCGGTGCCCCCTGCTCCACCAGCGCCCGCGGTAACAGAATTATTGGCGACCTCCGAGTTGATGATCGTCAGCGTTCCCCCCTGGCGAACAAACACCGCGCCACCGTAACCACTGCCCCCTGAGCCACCTACGTTATTAGTGCCGCCATTGCCGGCACCAAAACCTCCGGTCCCACCGGGAACAGACGACGAGGTGCTACCGCCGCCACCGCCGCCAAACCCACCGTCGCCACCATCTCCCTGACTAAAATCACCTAAACTGGCGCCACCACCACCGCCAAAATCACCACCATTTCCCCCGGCAGGATTGCCTGTATCGCCGACACCACCACCGCCGCCACCTCCGAACAATCCGCCGTTGCCACCCGCGCCACCCGAGGTAGTGTTAAATCCCGAACCAAAGCCATCTGATCCACCGCCGCCGCCGCCACCACCGATACCTCCATTGCCGCCGTCGCCGCCATCGCCGCCATCTCCCGTGTCAAAATTAGCACCGCCTAACCCACCACCGCCGCCACCACCCAACAGCGGCGATTGACCGTCGCCGCCATCCCCTGCGGGGGCAGGCGTAAAACTTGTTGTCCCCATCGCTCCACCTGATGCCCCGGAACTTCCATTCCCGCCGGCGTTGCCAGCGTTTCCGCCGTTAAGAATTCCACCACCACCTGCGCCGCCATTGGCCGCCGCGCCACCATTGCCCGTGATACCACCACCGGCACCGCCGCCATTGCTGCCGTTGGAACCATTTCCGAACAAACCGCCGCCGCCACCACCGCCGTTGGCACCGCTGCCACCGTTAGCGCCAAAACCGCCTCCGCCGCCGCCGCCGTTGGCAGTTCCCCCATTACCGCCGTTGCCACCCTCGGCCTCGTTGCTGTCGAAGTTCACATTGTTGAGCGTCACATTGGCACCGCTGTTCACAAACAGCGCGCCACCCGCCCCCAAACCACCACCACCACCACCGCTGCCGCTGCCCGCGTCGCCACCTTCGGCGAGGCCATTCTCAAGATTGAAATTCAGCAGCGTCACGTTCCCCGCCACGACAAAGAGCAATCGATGTTGATCCCCACCGTCCAGTGTGGCGCCAAAGCCGTTGATCACCACAGTCATTCCGGTGGCATCGATATGGGGCAGACTTCCCGTCATGGAAATCCCATTAATGCTGTCGTCGACGGTAATCGAATGACTCCCAGGACCGGCGGCGTTGAGTTGATCGATGGCCCACCGCATCGTGCCAGGACTGCCGTCGTCAGCGGAGCTATTCACAGCAAAGTCCGCCGCGGGGGCAACATTCGGGGCCAATCCACCCAGAAACAGCGCTGCGCCTAATCCAAACGAGCCAATAGTCTGCCAAGCCGCATAGCGCGCGCGTATTTTGATCCCGAAGCCCATGGATAATGCCCTCCCTGTCCATGCGTGTGCGTCGAACTGAGTCCAGACGATGCGAAATCAGCTTGCGTAACAATCCTTTGTTCGCAAGTTGCTGCACCATAATCCTGGCTGCCGGAATGCGTAAGCAATGCATCGCCAGCACAAGAAAGTATCGACGACTGGTTCTGAGACTATCAGCCATTCAGCTCCCCCCAGAGAGCTGGAAATACTGATAGCACTGACAAGACCCTTACAACCCGCACAAGTAGAAATTCGGGTATGGAAATGTGCGCGCGATCCAGGTTAGCCGGCAGCGTCCCGCTGCCGAGAAATTCGCTTAATTCGCGCTAAAAGGCGGCAGTTTCTTAAATCGCTGCAGCGGCAACCGTTGTGGCGAATTCCCCTTCGCTGAGTCAAGGGCTGAGAGCAACATCGTCGCCCGGCGATCAATATCACACTCCCCTAACAGGTCCCGTTTCTCATCAAAATCCATCGGCAACGCGAAACTCACCAAGTCGGTCAGCACCCCCAGCGGGATCTCGGTCGCCAGCAACTCCTGCAGCGCGGCATCCGCCGACTTGCCGTTGGGCAAGAAATCTTGGAACTGTTTGGTCAGCGCCGCTTGCAACCCAGGGCGACGTTCGTCGTTGGTCTTCTTACAGAAATCATCGAGCAACGTCACTTCGGCTTCGCGGTAGCTCTTCGTCGCCGGAAGTTCGCGATCAATGCGAATCCGCCGCATCCCTAACAGCAGAATGTTGTACTCGCCTTTGCCAGTCCGCTGATAGGTGACCACTTTGCCCAAGCAAGCATACGGCAACACGGGAGGCCGGCCTTCGTAGTCGGCTTCCCAGCCCGGTGCCAACATGCTCATCGCGATCAGGCCATCGCTGTTGAGCGCGTCGTTCAGCAACGCGCGATAACGCGGCTCGAACACGTGCAGCGGCTGCATCACGTGCGGAAACATGATCAGATCCGGCAGCGGGAATAACCGCACCACACCCTTGAAGCGTGTCTCGTCAAAAATCAAATCTTCAGCATTCCAGGGAACCATCTTTGTCTTAACTCCCCATCTCTTGTTCAAACGTCGCTCGAGGCGGGCTGCAAATGAATCTCAGGAATCAAATCGGGCACAATCTCAATCCGCGGGAACTCTTCCTCGTTCACCAGCACTTCGGCAAAGCACTGTTCGTACTGTGCGAGAAACGCCGCCAAATCGAGTCCTTCGTACAAAGGCAAATACTCAGTCAAATAACCGAGACTCGAATGATACACCTTCTTGGCGCCGCGAATGTTGCCGTTGCCAAAATGATGCAGGGCGACGGCCACTTGAATCAAGCCCTGATAAAATTTGCGGGCCGGGCCACGATACTCGGTCCACAGTTCTTCCCACGTCTCGTGCGCTTCAAAAAAGTCGCAGACGTTAAAATGCTCAATCCCCGCCAAGTAGAGCGGATCATAAGGCTCAGCTTCAGTGCCCATGAATTTGGAGCCCAACTGTGTTCTCAATCCGATTTGGTAAATCAATGCCACAGGGATTATAGTCAGCTGGTTCCCGCGGGGCCAACCACTGCCACAAACACCTCGGTCCTTGACACGTTTGCCGCCCTCGCCACAATGACCAGCAGATTCACGCCGCCGGACACTCCTACCTCTGCCCGTCATGCCCTCGAAACGCACTTCTCCGGCAAAAACAGCTTTAACAAAAGCATCGCCCACCAAAAAAGCCGCGCCGAAAAAGTCCGCCGTCAAAAAACCGTCGGTCCCTTCGCCGGAACTCAAGAAGCACACCGCGAAGATCATCGCGCAGCTCAAAAAGGATTTCCCCGACGCTGATTGCGCATTGGTTCATCAAACGCCCTTTCAATTGCTGATCGCGACGATTCTTTCGGCTCAATGCACCGACGAGCGGGTCAACATCGTCTGCAAAGACCTGTTCAAAAAATATAAGCAACCCGCCGATTTCGCCGCCGCGCCACTCCCCGAGATCGAACAGGCGGTCAAAAGCACAGGCTTCTATCGCAACAAGGCCAAGAACATCAAAGCCTGCAGCGCCGAGCTGGTCGACAAATACAAAGGCAAGGTTCCCAAGGATCTCGACGCCCTCGTTCAACTCGCCGGTGTCGGTCGCAAGACGGCCAACGTCGTTCTTGGCACGGCGTATGGAATTCCTACCGGAGTGGTGGTCGACACCCACGTGGGCCGGTTAAGCTTACGCATGGGGCTGACCACAAACACCGATGCGGTGAAGGTCGAGCAAGACCTGATGCAACTCGTGCCGCAGGACGAATGGATCGGCTTCTCGCACCGCATGATCCTCCACGGCCGCAAGACCTGCCAAGCCAGAAAACCTGATTGCCCGAATTGCACGCTGCAAAAGATTTGCCCAAAAATCGGCGTTGTTGTTAAGTCATGATTCCCTGACCACTGACCTCCAACCTCTAGCCTCGCAATGATCCTCACCGGCCCAGAAATTCTCGCCCGTCTCGGCGACGACATCGAGATCGACCCCTTCAACCCCGCGCGGGTCAATCCCAACAGCTACAATCTCACGCTGCATGATGAGTTGATGGTTTACGAGGAAGTCGTCCTCGACATGGCCAAGGCCAATCGCGTCAGGCGGATCTCGATCCCTAAGGAAGGGATCATCCTCAGCCCCAACCAACTCTATTTGGGGCGCACCGTCGAGTTTACGCGCACACGCAACCTCGTGCCGCAGATCGAAGGCCGCTCGTCCATCGGTCGGCTGGGACTGTTCGTCCACGTGACGGCTGGCTTCGGCGACGTCGGCTTCGCCGGTTGTTGGACTTTGGAAATGTTTGCCGTCCAACCCGTGAGAATCTACGCAGGCACCGAAATCTGCCAGATCATCTATCACGAGATCACCGGCTCGGTCGAAGAGTACTGCTCGAAGTACCAACACAACCGCGACATCCAACCCAGCCTACTCTTCGAAGAACTCGACCCCGACCGCGAAAACGACCCCCAGCTACCGCTCAACTTCGGGCTGGAACGTTCGCACGGGTAAAAATCAAGATTTTCAGTGACAATAATCGCTCTTGGGAGAGTTCTTCTGATAGCGGACTAAACAAACATCGCAGGATCAAACTCACGATACTCTCCTGAGTACTGGGCCTCGGCACCCGTGACAGTCATTGCAATTGATCTCAAGCCCACCTCGCCCGGGCAAGACGGCGTCGTGCGATTGATGATCGCATTGACAAACGAACGAAACTCAAGCGCGTAAGAATAATCTCGCAAACCACCTCCAGAAGACTGTTCTGCTTGCACCATTTCGGTGACGGGACACAAAAGCCCCGCCAAATCAAAATCGCCCAGTTTGGCCACCGAAATCTTCGTGGCCTTCCGCTGACGGTCGTAGTGAATCAATTCTTGTTCCGCCGTGATCCGCAAGGCCCCCTCATTTCCCAGGAACAACTCACCGTAGCTCCAACCGTAGTTGAGCCCTTGGTGAAAATCCTGCGAGAATCGCACTAAAATATCTCCATCAAACAAATAGTCGGCTGTTACCGCGTCATAGGTTTCACGCTGATCGGAATAACGTGCCACACCGATCCCACAAACTTTCTTTGGCAACTTCCCGCCTAGCACCCAACTGCAAGCATCCATTTGATGTGTACCATTCTCGGTCATCAAACCATGACCATACTTGCGATATAAACGCCAGTTGATGAGATGATCGAGGGACGGAAATCCCCAACGACTGAAATCTTTTTCGATATTTGGAAGCGGACGCTTCCAGTCCTCCCAGCGATCCCAAAAAGCATCCACGCGAATCACTTCGCCAATAATGCCTTCCTTCTGTACTAGCTGCTCGGCAAGATAATACAGCGGATTGCTGCGACGCTGCTGACCGATTTGCAAAACTTGCCCCGTCCGTTCACGAACCGCATTCATCTGCCGCGCTTCATCAATACTGTAAGCCATAGGCTTTTCACAAAACACATCCCGCCCCGCTTCCATCGCGGCGATCGCGGCGGAGGCATGTGTATCTTCGGGTAGCGCGATGATAACCGCTTGCAAATCGCTTTCCGAAGCCAGTAGTTCGCTCCAATCTTCATAGATTCGGGCGTCGGGGCCAAGTTTCTTGGCCTCGGATACAGATTCTGGATTGATGTCACAGATACAAGTGAGCTTAGTGTCCGGAATTCGCAACATATCATTTGCACAATGCCGTCCCTTTGCACCCGCTCCGATCAGGGCAAAGTGCAAGGGCTCGTTGGCTGTTGCGGCAAAACTTCTTGAGGCTGCAAAGGTCGCAACTGTAGTCGCCGACGATTGCAAGAAACCACGTCGATTCATGTCAGGCATGAACTTACCCTTTGTCGCGTTGGGAGAAGAAGAGGTGGGTTATCACGGATATGATACCGCACTATAAGTTCTAGCAGTTTTACAGAGACTGCGCATTCTTTTTCGCGCAACTTGAGCGTCATAAAGCGCAGTTGCTATTACTTCCCCGCGGGTCGCAGCGGGCTGTGCGCCAAAATATAACGCTTCTCACCCGCCGTCACGAAGCGCACCGTCGCGCGGCGATTCTTCCCCGCCCCGGAGAGTGCAACGATCTTCCCCACGCCATGCTCGGGATGTACGACGGTCATCCCTTGCGCAAACACATCGGGAGGAACCCGCGATTCTGCGGGTTCGACTTCGCCAGCCAACGCCGCGGCGGTTGTCACTTGCGCGGCGACGACTTGCCAGCTGGGCTTTTCCTTTTTCTCGGGCTGGGCCGCAGCACCGAAGTCAAACGATGTATCCGGATCTTCTCCGAATTCGTCCTCTGTGAAGTCTTCGCCCGCCGCGTCGGTCTCGTCATGCAGCCACGATTCATCGTCCCACGAATGCATCTCCGAGGTGGAATGGACAAGCTCCATCTCCTCACGCGGGATTTCCATCAGGAACGAACTTGGCACGGTGTACCGTCGTTGGCCACGGAAGTCACGCTCCACCGCATAGCTCAACTGCAATTCGTCTTTGGCTCGCGTGATCCCCACAAAGGCCAACCGCCGCTCCTCTTCCATCTGCGCTTCGTCATTGGTGCTCCGCTCATGCGGCAGCAAGCCATGCTCGACCGCAACCAGAAAGATGACGGGGAACTCCAATCCCTTTGCCGCGTGCAGTGTCATCATCGTGACTTTGTCACTCTCGGTTTCCCAATCGTCGGTTTCGTTCACCAGCCAAGCGTTTTCCAAATAGATTTCCAACTGCCCGCCGCCCGGGTTGTGCTCATCAAACTGCCGGGCGTCGGTCAGCAATTCTTCGATGTTGGCCAACCGGTTGAGGTCTTCCTCGTCGTCGCTGCCGGAGAGGTGATCACGATATCCCGATTCGTCGAGCACCGTGCCCAAAATTTCTTCGACGTCGCGATCCCCCAACTGACAAAGGTGATCGATCAGCGCGACATATTCCAACACCTTCTTGGCCGAGCGGGCCGCAAGTCCTTCCACTTGGGCCGCATCGCGAGCCGCTTCCAACAGCGGGATGCCGTGTGTGTAGGCATATTCGTTGAGCAAATCGACGGTCTTGCGGCCAATGCCCCGTGCCGGCGTGTTGATCGTCCGCATGACGGCCTGATCGTCTTGCGGATTGTTCACCAATTGGCAGTAGGCCAACACATCCTTAATTTCTTTACGTTGATAGAACTCCTGCCCACGCACCATTTGATACGGCACGCCCGCCTCGCGGAGTTTCCGTTCGATCGCACGGGACAAGGCATTTACGCGATACAGAATCGCAAAGTCGCTCGCCCGACGAGTGCCGCTCTTGATCGACTCGGCAATCCGCGCGGCGATGTTTTGGGCTTCATCATCTTGGCTCGCATACTCGACGAGCCGCACCGAAGCCCCTTCTTCATTGTCGGTGAACAATGCCTTTTGCTTTCGCCGCAAATTGTGGCGGATGAGATTGTCGGCAATTCGCAGAATTTTCTTCGTGCTGCGATAGTTCTGCTCCAACCGAACGACCTTCACTTGGGGAAAGTCATTTTCAAATTGCAGAATGTTGTTGATATCAGCCCCGCGCCAGCCATAGATCGACTGGTCGGGGTCACCAGTCACCGCGAGGTTCGGATAATCGACCGACAACGCCCGCAGCATCACGTACTGCACGTGGTTGGTGTCTTGATACTCATCGACCAGCAAATATCGGAACCGCTCATCCAGCGCGGCCCGAATTTCCGAGTTCTGATACAGCAAATGCGCGACGTGCAGCAGCAGGTCATCGAAATCAACGGCCGAGGATGCCAGCAATCGCTTCTGATAAAGCGGATAGACTTCGGCCACGACCTGACTCAACGGGCTACCCGGACGGGGTTCGAACTTGTCGGCCGTGATCAGCTTGTTCTTCGCGCCGCTGATCGCATGGGCAATCCGTTCGGGCGTGTAATGCAGCGTGTTGATCTCGGCGGCATCGATCACGCGAGCCAAGGTTTGCTTGGCATCGGATGTGTCGTAGATCGTGAAGTTCGGCGTCAAACCGACAAATTCGGCGTACTGCCTGAGCAGCCGCGCACCAAAACGGTGAAACGTGCTAACCCAGACGTTCTCACCGGGGGCCAATTGCTCGACCCGCGATTTCATTTCCTGGGCGGCTTTGTTGGTGAACGTCAGCGCCAGAATCTGCGAGGCGGGGATCCCTTCACGCAGCAAATGGGCAATCCGGTGGGTCACGACCCGCGTCTTACCGCTGCCGGGACCAGCCAACACCTGCATCGGACCATCGACGTGGCGCACGGCCTGACATTGAGATTCGTTGAGCGAATGGAAGAGCGGATCCACGGTGTCCATTCCCTTGGGAAAGAATTACTGCTAGCAGAAGTGTACTCCTATTCACTACATCCTACGCGCCTTGGGCCTCATGCGCCAATGACAGCACCAGTTAGGCGAGCTAAGAAATTTCCACAGACAGGGAAAAATACTTCTGGCAATTGGGCAAAGTTTGCTATACTCCCGACCAGTGCGGCGGAGAGTCGCCAGCACTTTTCAAGACAACACAATTCGACACTCAGGATTTTCACATTCAGGGAGGGAACCCGCGATGACACGTGTACCGCTGAACCACGCAGAATTGGCCAATCAAGGATTGAAGGATCGTCTGGAAATGAGCACCGCCGAAATCGGCTTAGCTGTTCGCACGACCAACTGCCTGGAAGAGAAAGGCATCTTCACAGTCGACGACTTGCTTCATTGCACCCGCGAAGACTTGCTGAGCATTTCCAACTTCGGGGAAAAGACTCTCGAAGAAGTGTACAAAGCACTCGAACGCATTGGCTTCTATCGCCCACAGCCGACTGGCCGGAACAACCAACCGCGCTAAGCTGCTGTCGTTACTCTGGTCGCGACGAGTCGCGGCGCTTCTTTATTATTGAACGCCTCACGCCGCGTTTGCGTAGAAGGCCTGAACTGACTGCGCGGTTCGTAGGTTGCGTTTTGTCAGCGCGATGTTGCATCTCGGCATCAAGCCAAATTTGCCGCCGCGCGCTCCCCAGGCGTGTCCTAGAGTTAACTAACTCGATGTGCTGGCAGCATTGCTGGTCCCGTGGCGTTTCACCGCCAATGACAGCAGTTTTGCCTAGTTCAAAGACTACTCTTCCGGCCGATCTCCCCCAGGTCGCAAGGTCTCCCCAAGTTGAATTCCTCGCCAAATTGAGGCGTGGCCAGAAAAAATCATTGCCAACGGACGGACCGCGAGTCTAATACAGTATGCCTGGAGGCGGCAGTAAGCCTGAGCCTCGGGAACCTTTTGGATTGTGAGAAGACCAACATGAAACGCTATTCGCTAATTGCTTCAGTTGTCGCCGTGAGTGCGTTCGCGCTGTTGAGTGCATCGACGGCTCAGGCTCAATGCAGTACCTGCGCTCAACCGCAACAGGTTGTCGCATTTTCTCCAGTAGTAGCGGCACCCGTCTCGACGGTGACGTTTGAACCGGTCCGCGGCTGGTATCCCGGTCGCGCGATTGACAATTGGCGGATGCGCCGTTGGGGCTTTGCCGCTCCGACCACCGTGACCGCGGCTTATGCGCCAACTTGGTCAACGGCTGTGCCCGTGACCGCCGCCATGCCGGTAACCACCACATTCGTTCCACAAACCGTGAACTTCGCGCCGATGGCGACCACCACGTTCATGGCTCCCACTGTGACCGCCTTTGCACCCCTCGGCCAACGCCAAGTGTTGATGCGTCCGGTTGTCGTGCAATCACCCGTCGTAGCGACTTCGTTCGTCGACTCGGGTTGTTCGACCTGTGCCGCCCCTGCTCCATGCTCGGCTTGCTCTGCATGTGACGCGGCTGCCCCTTGTTCCTCGTGTGCCGGTTCGACCGTTGTTGAACAAGCGACTTTTGCCTCGGCGGCTCCTGCCCCTTGTGCTGGTTGTGCTCAAGGCAGCTCGATCACTTATGCCGACCAAGGTGCAGTGCAACAACAAGCTCCCATGAGCGGCAATCAAACCCCACAGCCCGCTTTGACTCCCCAAGAAGCCGCGCCGCTGCGTTCCAACTATCCTCAGCAAAATTCGACTTCGACCCAGGAAAACAGCACACAGACGCCTGACCCCGGCCCAGCCGCCGTAAAGCCAAGCGAATCGAGCACCTACCTGGAACCACCTGCGTTGTTCATCCCGGGCGATCGGACCGCCCAAGAAACGGCCAAGCCGGTGAATCGTGCCCCCAGTGTCAACGTCTGGAACGCCGTGTATCGCGAACCAGTCAACGCCGACAATGTGAGCACAACTACCACCAGTGCAACTCAAGCCGAGATCGATGCCCAAGGGTGGCATTCGGTTCCGGCCAACTGAGTCACCTAGACATACGGTCAATCAAACTTACGTTACAAACCAACAACAGAACCGGCGGCAATTTTTGCCGCCGGTTTATTTATTTGAGAGGCAAGTGAATCCGAATCGATCACATGATGGCAAAGTAGTTTTCGACGGCGTAGTCGAAGTACTCGCGGCACATCGTGGGGGTCGTGTCGAGGTAGTTGCAATAGTTTCGAATCTGAAGCAACAAGTCGCGCGGTTGGCAGCAACGGAACGGCCGCTCGATCGGCTTGTAATGATTGTCGATCACATAGTCGACCGCATCGGCATGGTATTCCACACCGACGATCGGAGCCATGATCTCAAACAGCTTGCGAAATTCTTCTTCGCTCGGATTGGGAACTTCGATCTTGTAAGGAATACGCCGCAGGAAGGCGTCGTCGACCAGGTCCTTGGGTTCCAAGTTGGTCGAAAAGATGATCAGTTGGTCGAACGGCACTTGAATCTTCTTGCCGTTCACCAGACGCAGGAAGTCGTATCGCTTTTCCAGCGGCACGATCCAGCGGTTGAGCAATTCGTCGGTGGTCATCCGCTGCCGGCCGAAGTCGTCGATCACCAGCGTGCCGCAGTTGCTCTTCACCTGCAACGGAGCTTCGCTGACGTTGTTCCCCGAGCCGGGCATCACTTCCAGCGAATCCATCGTCAGTTCGCCACCCGCGATGATCGTCGGGCGACGAATCCGGACCCAACGCTTGTCGATTGCCAGTGCGTGCAGCGGACCGGCGGGCATCTCCAGCGGCATTTCTTCATGCAACGCCGGATCGAACACCCGCATGATCTCGCCATCGACACCGATCGCACGGGGAACCCACACGGTGTCGCCAAAGGCCTTCGTGACCCGCTCGGCGATGCTTGTCTTACCGTTACCCGGATAACCGAACAAGAACAAACCGCGGCCGGAGTTCACCGCCGGTCCCAAGCGTCGCAACATGTTTTGATTCACAAGCAAATCGGCAAACGCGCGTTCCAAGTCCGCCTTAGTGGGGTGAACTTTGGTCAGCGTTTGCTCCGAGACGCTCCGGACATAAGCTTCCAGCGGCACGGGCGCGGCGCCAAAGTAGCTGCAATATTCAGCCAACTTCTTAGCTCGTTCGCGGCCCATGTCGGTGAGCTGATAGACATAGTCGTTCATCGGGGCCGAACCGCGAAACCCAACAAGCTGGGCTTGTTTCAACGCGGCCAGGATCGGCTCCATCAAACGGAAAGGCATGGCATGCTGTTCGGCCAATTCATGGCCCGACATATCGCCGCAGGCGCCCAAGCATTTCAAGGCGAGATGTTCGAGTTGCCCCTCCGTGATGCCAGCCTCGGCCAGCGTCTTGGGTTCGGTGGGCATCCACTGATTGCGCTGTTTAGAGGCCTCAGCCGTATCGTCACCCCCACTGGCCATCGGCCGTGGTGCCGCGATGACAGTATTTTTTGGCGGAATGGCCGCCAAAGACTGCGCGTCTTCTTCTCCGCTCGCCAGGCGATTGATCCGAGCGAGCAGCGAATCGAGATCGTTGCCGACCGACATTGCTGGCGCAAGAGTATCGTCAATGATGAGATCGTCGATTGGGATGCTCATGGCGGAAAAATACGGTGGGAATCGCGGCGGGAGGGGAAGCGCATAGCGGCGGCAGGCCATCCAAGATTAGGTTTATTTTCGGAGCACGGCAAATCTCCGGGCGGTTGGAATGTAACGGTTGTGGCGGCTCTGTGGGTGACACGCGCCGCTGCTGACAGACAACGACGTTTCTATTAGGCTGGCATCCATGCAATTCATCATCACAGCTGTTGGTCCTGATCATCGCGGGTTGGCCGATCCGATTGTGCATTGTGTAACGGAACTCGGGGCCAACATCGCCGAGATTCAGATGTTTGACCACGACGAGGAATCTGTCTTCTCGATGCTGACCCGAGTTGAGATGGATCCTCTCCGGGCTGGCGATCTGCGAACCTCGGCGCAAGAAATCAGCAAGCGCACGGGGCTTTCAATCCGCACGTGGACGCCAGACATCCAGGGCCGTAAGCCGAGACTGGCCGTTTGTGCCACCTACCGCACGGAAACGCCCCGTGCTGTGTTAGAAGCCATGCAAAGCGGACACATCGCCGCTGAAGCTGCCGTGATGATCAGCAACCGCCAAGCGTGCCGTGGGCTGGCCGAAGAATTTGGCATACCGTGGGTAACCATCGGCGATACCAACGGTCGAGCTGATGACGAGCGATTTATCGATATCTGCGACGAGTACCAGATCGATTACATCGTGCTCGCCCGTTACATGCGAATTCTGCCGCCGGCGAGCGTCTGGAAATACGCGGGGGGGCGGATCATTAACCTGCACCACGGCCTCCTCCCCAGCTTCAAAGGCATGCGACCTTATCACGACGCCTTTGCCGTGCGAATGCTCACCTACGGGGCGACCTGCCACTTCATCGTTCCAGAACTCGACGCAGGAAACCAAATTATTAACCAGTCGACCTTCAGCGTCCCCCCCGGCACTCCCATCGAGGAAATTGTCCGCAAAGGACAGGCTGAAAACGAGCCCCAATGCCTCGTCGAGGGGGTCCGCCGGGTGGTCGATGGCGAAGTGCGGCTGCACTTCAATAAGATTGTCGCAGTCAAATGAGGTCCATTTTTTCGGGTTATACGAAATAGCCGCCGGCGCAAGCCGGTGGACCGCGAAATCCAGCCTCCCGGCTCGCACCTTGGGCTAGGGTTGCCCTCGATTTTCTTGACCGTTCCGAAACCCCTGTATAGGGTGGATGTATCGGAACTGAACAGAGACTCTCTTCCTACCCCGTGGTGCACCCCAAGATGTCACGTATTTTCTGCGCTCTCGCTGCCTTCTGCTTGTGCGTTGGTAGCCTCTCGGCCCAAACGATTCGCTTCGACACAAACGTCGGCACGTTTGACATGGACCTTAACCCGACAGGCAATCCCTTCCTGCAGGGCCATGTGGACAACATGTTGGCCTACACCCTGGCAGGGCGCTATGACCACACGGTCATCAATCGGGCTGCGACGAACTTCGTGCTGCAGATGGGGGGCTTTCAAGCCCCGTTCTTGACGTTGCCAACCAGCTTCAACGCCTTTCCTTCGGTGCCTGCCTTCGATCCAGTCATTGTCGATGAAGACAATGATGGCGCAGTCGATTTCGACCTTGGCAATCTTTCCAATACTCGCGCCACCGTTTCCTTGGCGTTGAGCAACAGTCCCAACACCGGAACGAGCAGCTTCTTCGTGAATCTCAACGACACGAACGACTTTCTCGATGATTCCGACTTCGTCCCCTTTGCTGTGATCGACAACATGGAGACGGTCAACCTGATTATGTCTCTGCCACAGGCCAATCTGGATTCCAGCGGCAACAATCTTGCGGCGATTAATATCCCCATTTTGGAAAACAACAAGTTGGTGTTCATCGAGCGTGCATTCGTGCTTGACGCGACCGACGCTGAGATCCAATCCGCCTTGGCCAATGCCGACTTGTCGAACTTTTCTCCAGCCAATTTGAGTGGTCTAAGTGGCAGCAGCCCGTTGTCGACAACTATTCCCGAGCCATCTTCGTTCCTTCTCGCCGGAACGATGGCGATGCTGTCAGTCCTGAAACGTCGCCGCTAAGTTTCACTGACATTTCGACTTAACACGATCCCGGAGCACTTTGGCCCCGGGATTTTTCATGCGCGAATCTCGCCGAGAATTTTTTCTTAGGGCAGGAAAACTGCCCTTGCTGTAGCGGTGAACTCTTCCTACGATCCCGCCGCCTCGAATCGTCCGAGGCACACACCTCTTCTACCAACTTATCTACGCAAGTTTATTGTCTCGATGGGTGACCGTTGCTTAGGCACGTTCGCGCTGAGGGTCCGCGAGATGCGCAGTCGCGCGCTATCGCAAGGACTTCGCGCTGTCGTTGTGCCCAGGTTGAAAACGGAACCTCCCGAGATACGTGACAGGAGATGCATCGCATGAGGGCTTTCACTTGCCTCTTGCCGAGTCAATGGCTCATCGGCGTCGTCGGATTCTGGGCAATCGCGGGATTGGCCATACCGGTGGGCGCACAGGTACCCATGTCCGATGGCACGATTGCCACGGAAGGTGCCATCGCCGAAGCGAGCTACACCAGCTCGGGAACTTACTTTAGTCGCGAACTCGGCACTCCACTCCGTTTTGGTTATCACAGCGAAGGCTACGGCACTGACCGCGGCGTCGCCAGCCTGGGTGCGATGAAGGTCTTCAATCTCGACGGAGCCGCTTGGTTCCTCGACGGCCAAGGCACGATGAGCGACGACTTTGGCGGCGGCTACAACGCCGGTCTGGGTTATCGCGAGCTCGTGAATCTGGACCGCGGATTCGATGCTGAACGCATCCTGGGTGCCAGTTTCTGGTCTGACGGTCAAAATACCGACGGCGACAATTTCTTTAATCAGCTCAGCTTCGGATTGGAATCGCTCGGCGAATCCTACGACTTGCGGCTCAACGGCTATTTTCCACTCGAGCGAACCAAAGAAAGTGACGCCGAGCAAATCAGCTTCGACGAAATTATCTTCCAGAATCATGAGCTGTTTGCCGGGCGGGAAATCATCACCACCAGTACGGCCTATTCCGTCATCGATGCTGAATTCGCTAAGCGAATCGGCAATCTCGACGCTTGGGGTATCGCCGGTGTTTATCACTTAGGTGGCGGCGACGCGGACGACACGGGCTATCGCCTCGGCGTGCGCGGGTACGCTGTTCCCGACTTGGCAGTCACGCTGCAAGTTACCGACGACGACATCTATCACACCAATGTCATGATCGGCCTAACCTGGTTCGTGGGCCGAACCCACACAGGCAATGCCCCCGTGGGTTCGATTGTCGATCGCTTCCGCGAGCCCGTTTGGCGTAACGACTTCATAGCAACTACCGCCTCGTCTCGCGAGCAAGGTGCTGGCGAAGCCCTGACCGATGCGGATAACGACGAGAAGTTCTACTTCATCCACATCAACAGTGATGCGGCTGCGGGTGGTGATGGCTCGATTGAAAATCCGTTCAACAACCTAGCCGAAGCAGAAGCCGCTCAGCAAACTCCGTTCGACGAAGGACGGCCACCCTATGTCTATGTGCATGGTGGGTCAACGTTGGCAGCCACAGATACGTTCACTCTCTTGGACAACGTTAAATTCTGGGGTGAAGGCAAGAACCAAGACGGCGATGTTGTACTCCACACCGTCGACACCGTGGAACGCGGCACTGTCTTCTTGCCTGAAACATCCCCAGGTGCTCAGGATCTCGATTCACCCACGATCAACATTGCTGCGGGCGTCGATTTCCTGGAATTGGCTGACAACAACAACGTCAATAACTTCCGCATGAACGGCGGTGATACGACGATTTTTGGAAATGCGGTTAACGCCCCGCAATTGGCCAACCTCGATATTAACGATCCGACGGGTATAGGTATCTCTTTAATTGACATTACGGGCACGACCGTCATCGATAACACCGTTACCATCGACGGTGCCGACGGCACATCGATGTTTATCCAAGGCGGTGAGGATGGCATGAACATCAACGCCATCATCAACAATGATGCTGGTCGTGCTCTGGAAATTCGTGACCGCACGGGTGGCACGATCGCCTACGGTGGCACGATCACCTCCACAGGTGGCACGGGCATCCTGATCGAGGACAACGTCGATGCCAACATCACGTTTACGGATGAAATTACGTTGGCCACAGGTGCAAACGACGCATTGCAGATTCTCAACAATTCGGCAGACACTGGCGCAACCATTCGGTTTAACGAACTGCTAGAAATCGATACGACGGACGGTGACGGCGTTGTCATCAACGGTAGCGATGACGATATGACTTATCAGTTTGCCAACATTGATATCACAACTCAAGCTGGTGCAGGCTTCACAGCCACCGGCGATGGAACTTTGATCGTCACCAGTGCTGAGGGAACCAACTCGATTGCCACAACCACGGGCCGCGTGCTGAACCTCCAAGGCATGGCTATCGGTACCGGGGGTGCCAACTTCGATACGGTCGATGCAACGGGTGTCGTAATTTCAGCTGATAACCCCGATGCCAACGCGATTACACTGCAAAACCTGGACGGCACAGGCCAACTCCGTATCGGCTCGGGTGAAGACCCAGGCGACGGCGGCACGCTCGTTTCCAACGGCAACGACGACGATCCTGCGTTCTTCGTCAACAATGTTGATAACCTGGTCGTGAATAACGTCACGATCGACAATTCGGCTGCCCCTGCCACGGGTGCTGGTTTGGTCGTGACCGGCCAGGACGGAGGCACGGCCACATTCAATGGACTTAATTCACAGACAATCGGCAACGCCAGTGCAGTTAACGTCAACGGCAATGAAGGTGGCACGATCACGTTCAACAATCTCGTTGCCGAAAGCGTCAACGGCACGGCTGTCGTGGTAGATAACAACGAAGGCGCAACCATTAACTTTAACCAAGATTTGACGGTCACCTCCACTGGCACTGGCCAAGGCTTTATCGCTTCCAACGGCGGCACGGTTGGTGTCGCAGCCACGGGTGACACAGCGGTAACAACCGCTACCGGCACGGGTATCGAGATGAATGACATTACGATTGCGGCTGGTGGAGCAACGTTTGATGAACTTAACGTCGATGGTGCTGCCAATGCGGCAACCCTCACCGATGTCGAAGGTGGACTGGTCACCATTGGCAATGGTGATACCGCTGGAGACGGCGGCACCCTCGTGACAACGGACTTTGCCGTGGAAATCGACAATGTCGACAGTGTGGCTCTAACTGGTTTGCTGATCGACAATTCTGCGACGACCGGATCTGGTATCAGCATAGTCAACCAAGTTGGCACAGCATCTGATCAGGCTACAGTTTCAAGCACGGATGTCGAAATACGCACGGCTGATGGAAATGGATTGGTCATTGGAACCGCGACCGATCCCAACGGTGATAATTCCGTCAACACGTTTACCGATCTTCAGGTAACCACGACCAATGGAGACGCCATTACAATTCAAGACAATGAAGGTGGTGCCAATTCTTTCCAAAACCTAACTGCTACAACCACCGGCACGGGTGATGTCGTTGTGATTAACAACAACAGCGATGACACCACGACCACGTTCAATCAGAATTTGACGCTGGTAGCCACGCTTAGTGGCAACGGCATCGTCGCGACCAACGGCGGCACCATTGCGACCTCGGGAACGGGAACTCGCTCGGTTGAAACTAATACTGGCGTAGCCGTGGATATGGAAGATATGACTATTGGTGCTGGAGGATTCAGCCTCAACCAAGTCAACGTGACCAACGGTGCCTCGAATGCCATCACTCTTACGGATACGACCGGGGGTCAATTCCGGGTTGGGCCAGCGACGGCCACGGGAACGCCTGGTGCCGGCGGTACCATTGTGACCGCGGGTGATGCCATTGTTCTCGATGGAGCTACCAATGCAGTCTTCAATGACCTCGAAGTTAATGCCGGTACGGGTTTGGCCTTCGACATCGATCACACGGCCGGCGTTAACACGATCATCTCAATCAACGGTTTGACAAGCACTGGTAACAACGGCATTGCTCTAACGGATAGTGGCAGCGGAAATCTGCACTTCACTTTGCAGAACAGTGCCATTAATACCACCGCTGCGGGTGCCGAAGGCTTCTTGTTCGATACCAACGGGTCAACTGGCGAAGTCAACATCTCCTTGCTTGGAAATACTATTGAAACCGTCAATGCAAGTGCTGTCGCGGCCACGATTGATTCCGGCTCGGGTGACGTCCAATTCCTGATGGATGATCAAAACGTGCTTAACAACAACAGTGCGGCAGACGCCACGGCTAGCTTTGTGGTGACTGCATCGCGAACTCTCAACGCTACAATTGGCAAACAGAATAACGATCCGCCGTTTGATGCCAATACCTTTACTAATGCTAATGGTGCAGGCACGGGATTCTTCATGAATCTGAACAACGGCTCGGGTAGAATCAACCTCGACCTCCGCGGCAACACAGCCACGGGTGGGGCCGAGGATTTCTTCCTCCAGGAAACTGCTGGCACATTCTCGGTTGTGGACGTACCTGGTACGATTACAGCTCCTGCCACCAACAACACGGGTAGCGTGGGTGGAAGCCCGGCAGCTGATTTCACAAACATTTCACCTCCAATCAAACAGCCTAACTAATGATGTTCTCGTCGACGCTTGTTTGCACCCAATGTGGATGGCGGACCATCGGCGGCGAGGAAGTAATTGTCAGGCGGTTGCGAGCGCTAGGCTTATTCCGACGTGCTCCCCATCCGCCTATCGAGATGGTGAGCGAATTGCTCAAAACAAACGCTCATCGGCTCACGTGTGACGCTTGTCGCCAGCCGTGCTTAGCCATCATCGCACACGGTGATGGCGGCTCGCTGGAAATAAATAGCTCCGACATCCTGGCGGAGTCGGAAAGCCTTGGCGATTGGCAGCAAGCGATTATCTGCCAGGTTTGCCGCGAGCCGATTTCGCCCGACCGTTTGGATGTATTTCCCAGCGCCAAGCGCTGTGCGAAATGTCAGGATCTGTCTGACCGGGGAGCTGAGCCTATCACTCCGGAATATTGCCCCAAATGCGGAGCGCTCGTCGAATTGCGGGTGAGCCGCGGCGGTGGCATCACACGCTATAAGCGATTCTGCACCGGCCAGCCCTCTTGCCGGCTCTAGCCGTTCGTACGGCTGGCTGTCATTATGGACGGATGACATTTCAGCTTGTTGCGACTGCTGCGTTCGGCCTGGAAGCCGTCGTCGTGCGCGAACTTAAAAATCTTGGCTACGAAGGCCGTGTCGCGCGACCGGGCCGGATTGAATTCTCCGGCAATGAAGCGGCAATCTGCCGCGCGAATCTGTGGCTGCGCTCGGCGGACCGGGTCATGGTCCAAATCGCCAAGTTTTCTGCCCCGGATTTTGATGCGCTCTTCGACACGGTCGCGGAGCTACCTTGGGAAGATTGGATCGTGCGTGAAGCCGCGATTCCCGTCCGAGGTCGTTCGCACAAATCACAACTCACCAGCGTCCCCGCCGTGCAACGTACGGTCAAAAAGGCGATTGTGAAACGCTTGCTCAGCAAAATGGGCGCGGTGGAACTTCCTGAAACGGGGGCGGCGGTCCCCATTGAAGTCGCACTCCTCGACAACGAAGCCACGATTTCCGTGGATACTTCTGGCGACGGTCTGCACAGGCGCGGCTATCGAACGCTCGTCGGCCCCGCCCAACTGCGCGAAACACTGGCCGCGGCACTCGTACAACTGAGTTTTTGGAAACGCGATGTGCCGTTAATCGATCCGTTCTGCGGCACGGGAACGATCATCATCGAAGCGGCCATGATTGGGCGCAATATCGCGCCGGGACGAAATCGCGAGTTCGCCGCCGAACATTGGCCACAGTTTTCGCACGTCGCTTGGAAACAAGCCCGCCAGGAAGCAGCGGATCTTGTCCTGCCCGGGTTTGAAGAACGGCCGATTGGCACCGACATCGATGCAGAATCGCTCAGTTTAGCGCGCTATCACGCGGAACAAGCTGGCGTGGCCGAAGAAGTGCATTTCCAACAACGCGCGTTCGCCGACCTCACGACGAAGCGGCAGTACGGCTGCACAATCATGAATCCGCCCTACGGCTTACGAATCGGTGACGAACACGAAGTTGCCGAGTTGTACAGAACTTTCCCAGAAATTTTGCGGCGTTTGAAAACTTGGTCGCATTTCGTTTTGTCGGCTCACGAGAACTTTGAACAACTCGTGGGGCAAGAAGCGGATCGTCGCCGGAAGCTATATAACGCTCGGATTGAGTGTACGTATTATCAATTCTTCGGGCCGCGACGGCCACGGGAATCAAGCAGCCAACCTGAAGTATCAAATGAGACTTCCCCAACACAGCCCTCTGGATACCGGAGAGAGGAACTGAAGAAGGCCTTTGGTGGGTTGCGTGAAGAAGCAACTCGCCAGGCCGAGGAGTTTGCAAATCGGCTCAAAAAGCTCGCGCGGCATCTCCGGCGTTGGCCAGCCCGGGGGATCACTTGCTATCGGCTTTATGAGCGCGACATCCCCGAAGTGCCGTTAGTGGTGGATCGCTATGAAGATGCCCTGCACATCGCCGAGTTCGAGCGCCCACACGAGCGGACCGCCGCCGAGCACGCCGATTGGCTCGACTTGATGGTGCGCACCGCTGCCGCGGCGCTCGATGTTTCGCCTGATTTGGTTTTCTTGAAACTTCGTGAACGACAACGAGGCGAATCTCAATACGAACGCTTCAGCGATGAACATGTTGTGCAAACCGTCCAAGAAGCTGGCCTGAAGTTTATTGTGAATCTGTCGGATTACCTGGATACCGGTTTGTTTCTCGATCACCGCATCACGCGCGGCATGGTCCGTGAAGTCGCTAGCGGCAAACGATTTCTCAATCTGTTTGCCTACACCGGTTCTTTCACTGCCTATGCCGCTGCGGGGGGTGCCGCAAAAACAACGACGGTCGATCTCTCGGCCAACTACCTCGACTGGGCTCACGAAAACTTGCGCATCAACGGCTTAGCCGGTCCACAGCACGAGTTCATCCGCGACGACTCGTTGGATTTCGTCAGCAATTTGAAGAAGCACGACCTCTTTGATCTGGCCGTGGTCGATCCCCCCACATTTTCTAACAGTAAGCGACTGGAGTTTGACTGGGACGTGCAGCGCGATTATTTACCACTGCTGAGCCGATTGCTGGAACACATGACGCCCAGCGGCGTGATTTTCTTCTCCACGAATTCGCGGCGGTTCAAGTTCGACGAGAGCGCGTTCACGGGAGTCACGATTCGCGAAATCAGCAAACAAACGGTCCCCGAAGACTTTCGCAACAAGCGCATTCATCGTTGTTGGCGCATCTTGAAAGGTTAGCCGGCACTTTCCCAGTGCCGTTTTTCGCGAACTCCCATTCACGGCAGTGGGACACTGCCGGCTAACACAGCACGCAACTCCGCGAGCTCACGCTCAAATCCTCCCGACAGAATCGGGAACCGGCACCAACTCTTCGGATCGAGATTTTCATCGTCGAGATGAAACGACGGGGCATACCGTTCGCGCTTCCATTGATTGCGGCAGAAAAGGATGAAAAACTTCTCGACCCACGCACCCAATTGCGCGGTGTTGTAGTCGGGAAACCTCTTACATACGACGTGAAATACTTCTATTGGCATGAGCTTGTCGCGAATCGCTGCTCGTTCAATCACATCAAGCACGCGGTAGGGCATCAAATCGCCCTCATCGGTTTGGCCTTCCGATTTGGGCCGCAGTTCCGCCGTGGGTGCTTGGGAATTGATCACTGACAGCACCGGCAACGGCCCCACTCCGGCTGGGCCATCTGCTTCCATCCATTGAAGCCACTCCAGCAAGTAAGCTTTGTCGATGCCACCTATCGGAGCCAATCCGCCGGCCGTATCGCCATCCATCGTGGCATAACCCACCGCCGCTTCACTGCGATTGCTAGTTGTCAGCAATAAAGCCCCGGTGAGATTAGCCAGCAACCAAGCCCCCGGCGCACGCGTGCGGGCTTGGATGTTTTGTAAAGCCGTATCATCGTTTTGCCACGTGATCTCGCGCCCGACGGCCTCGGAAACCGTTTCGACATAGCCATCCACGAGCGAGTCAATGTTCCACTGCAAGAACTTCGCGCCGATCGCCTCAGCCACAGAGCGAGCGGCGTTGTACGTCACGTCGCCGCTGTTGCGCGTCGATTGATAGACGCAACTCAGGATTTGGCCGACGATGTCTTCGGCCGTTTTTGTTTTGACCATGCCTGGCAAATGCGAAAGCCTCTTACAAAACTCGGCATGTCCCAGTTCCGCCAGCCCCAGCTTCACCATCAGCCACACCATCGTCGCTACGGTGGCCGAATCGGCCCCACCGCTTAACGAAATAACAAAGCCCCCTGCCCTACTCTTGCGCAGGTAATCGAACAAACATAACGTTACGGCCCGTGGAAATTCTTCTTCTTTCGGCGGGGGCGAGCCATCCCAATCGCTTTGCGGCACGGGCGGGCAAGGAATACTCGGAGCCGGCAGCTTAAAGCCGCAATCGAGAGTGATCCCACCGGTGTCTTTGAAAGAATTGGCCACTCGGTTGGCACGGGTCGTCTCTATGTCGACATCCGCATGAGTCACCACGAAATCTTGAAACGAAAATCGCGGCCCTATCGCCACAAACTCACCTTGGGTGGCGATCAACGTACCGCCATCGTAGAGCACGTTGCCTGCTTCGTTGCCGAGCAAATTC
Organism: Bythopirellula sp.; assembly: GCF_041737835.1. NCBI lineage: Bacteria > Pseudomonadati > Planctomycetota > Planctomycetia > Pirellulales > Lacipirellulaceae > Bythopirellula > Bythopirellula sp. Next base: position 61,393 of record NZ_JBGSQY010000030.1, read on the forward strand.
GTGTAGACGTAGCTCGTGCCAAAATCTCGGCTGCCGCGAAGCACAATGTCGCGACGAATGTCTTGCTTGGCAAAAGCAAAATGGCTGCCGCTGGGATTCAAGATGATATCGACGCCCCGTGCGCAAAGTTGCTTGCCGGTGCGTTCGATCATCCAAGCATCACGGCAAATTTCCATGCCGATTTTGATGCCGTCACAAGAAAAAATCAGATCGCCCGCGGGAAACTTTTCTCCTAAGCACTCAACTTCGCTTACCTTCCCCGCTGGCCAAGGTTTGAACCACCTCGGCTCGTAGTGGATGCCATCGCCCGCCAGCCATTGCTTAAGAACAAAACCCATCAAGCGGCCGTCACAGCCAAAGGCACACGCATTATAAATCTGGCCATCCACGACCAGCGGCAAGCCCAGCGCAATCGCGATTCCCTGAGTGGCAGGCAAAATCTCGCCGAGCATCTCGAGCGACGTTTCTTGAACACCACGCGAGAAAAATGCATCCTCACACCCATAGCCGCTGATGCACAATTCAGGCAGACAAACCAGACTCGCCCCGCCGTCACGGGCCGCATGAATCGCGGCGACAATATTCGCGCGATTATGTTCCCAAGCAAGGGGCGTTTGATTGAGTGCAGCGGCTGCGAGGCGGACTTTCATGTCGAAAGTATAGACGAGCCCATCGACGAAGTCACTTCGACAATTCTAGCCGCAAGGCATTGAGCGCTTGCTTGGCGGTGCGCGTTTGCAATATCGCCGGGTGGCTCGCACAGCCAAAGCAGAGCTTGCGTGTGCCGTCGGCACCCGCGATGGCGATGCAGATATGGGCATCCGCGGCGAAAGGATCCGCAGGATAAGCAGCAACCGCAAGTCCCCAGTCGGCACGCGCATTGAGCCGAATCGCCTCAGCCATTGCGACGGCAACCGCGACGTCATCAGGCTCCGTGTTCTCCGGGATCTCACAAAGCGAGTTAAGTTGAGCGAGATTTTCAATCACGGCACCACGCAGGAAAATCTTGGCTGCAGGATCAAGGTCGGTAAGTAATCGAGTTAACATTCCCGCCGTCGCCCATTCCGCCATCGCCAGCGTTTGTCCGCGCTCCATCAACAAACGCATGACGACGTGTTCGAGCTCATCCTCCTCCTCACCGAAAATGAGGTTTCCGAGTGACTGGCGAATCACGCTCTCGATCGGTTCAATTGCGCAAAGGCAGGTGGATTCATCAATGCCCGTAGCCGTGATCCGCAATGTGATCGTGGCATCGCTCACGGTGATCCCCACCTTCGGTTCGCGGCCTCGGCGAATGAGGTCAGGCAACATCGCTTCCAGCTGACTTTCTCCAGTGCCGAAGCACTTGATGCGACGATGGCGAATCACACCATGATCTGGTTGGAGTTGGTTGATCCGCGGAGCCACGGTTGAGTGCCACATCTCGGTCATCTCAACCGGCACGCCGGGAAGCGCGAACACGATGCAGGGGGGTCGCTCTTCACGGGCGACGATCATTTCAATCCCGGGGGCGGTACCATGTGCATTGGGAATGGGGACGGCCCCTTCCGGAAAATCAGCTTGCACGACGTTCCGCGCGGGCATCTCGCGTCCACGAGCTTGAAACAGCCGTTCGATGTGGGCCAGCGACGACGCATCGCGCCACAGCTTTGTTCCCGTGGCCGCGGCTATCGCATCGCGTGTGAGGTCATCCGCCGTGGGTCCTAAACCTCCCGTCGTCACAACGACATCGGCCCGTTCGAATGCCGCTCGAAACACGGCAATATTGTCGGCCAGCTCATCCCCCACGGTTGTGTGGAAGGCGACCTCCAAGCCCAGCTCGGTGAGTCGCTGGCTAAGCCATTGGCTGTTGGTATCCAGCCGCTGCCCGGTGGTCATTTCATCGCCGATGGAGATAACTTCTGCTCTCATAAAAAGAAGTTTCGCTTGGCGGGCGTGAATTGGGAAGGCTATAGAACACTAATCTCCGCTAATACTCACTAAAAATTGATTAGCGAAGATTAGCGGCTATAAGTGTTCTTTGATTCTTTTCCTTACTTCACAACCGTGAAGCCGAAACTCGTTCGTGGCCCGGGATAGCCGCAGCGGTAGCCGTAGTGCGGATGACACATCGGCGGACCGTAGTAATGCTCTTCCACGATCACTGGCGGAGGAACTTGAGTAACCACGGTCCGGGTTGGCATGGGCGGGCTTTGCATCACTTGAATCACGTCGGTCGAGACGCCTTGATTATGAAGATAAATTACATCGGAGGCGGCCAGTGGTCGTGCCATCCCCGATGTACGCACATAGTTCTGAATCAACATCGGGTCAACGCCCGAACGGCTCATCGCGACCACTTCATCAATCGTCGCCGCACCGGCTGGCACTTGTCGGCCCATGGCCGCGGCAATCTCGGCCCGGTTGCGGGCTTGCATCTCATCCATGCCTGAACCAACGACACCACCGGTAATTGCACCCAACCCGGCACCGATCAACGCGCCACCGGCCGCGTTACCGCCTGTCGCTTCGCCGATGATCGCACCTGTTCCGGCACCGGCCAGTGCTCCGAAGCCAGCGCCACTATCAGCGTAATAGGGAGACATACAACCAACTGCAAACATGCTTGAAGCGAGCACGACAGACTGCGCAAGACGAAGGGTCATGGGACACCATCATGGAGTGGGGAAAGATTTGCGGGGGTCGGGATGGTCGCAGCCCCCTGTCGATGGGTCAAGATTGTCTATCAACCAAGTGAAGCAGGTGATCCCACCTAAATTGCCATGTCACATTGCCTATTTCCCCGAAATCACGGATTCACCCGTGCCACGAGCTTGCAATCGTCCCCAGCGAAACGTAAACTTGGGTTAACTCGGGATTTGTGGCCGCTTGCAGCCGAAACTGCTAAAAAGCCAGAGCCTGCCTACTTCATGGAGTTCCTTCGGGGACGTTGGTGCTGGGCAGCAACAATTGAAAAGCTTTTTGCAAAGCCGCATTTACCGAGCGTAAATGCGGCTTTTTTTGTTGCCCAATGGAATTTGGTTTGCTGACCGCAAACCAGCATCAAAATTCAAACCCTAGCCCCATCGAAACATCATGAGTCACGTTGAAATGTCAAAGCCACCGACGAGTGCTGGATCTTCTTCGCGGGACAACAAACCCGACGATTCCTGTCCGGGCTTCGCCGACGATTTTTCCACGCTTTCGGTCCATGCAGGTGAAGCTCGCCAAAAGCACGGCGATGCGATCACCGACCCGATCTTTTGCGCGTCGACCTACACCTTCACCGACACCCAATCGGTGATCGACTTTATCGAACAGAATCAGGTCCGCGAAGAGTACGGCCGCTACGGCAACCCCGGCGAGAAAGTGGTCGAGCGCAAACTGGCCGCATTGGAAGGGGCCGAGGACGCGATTCTTTATTCGAGCGGCATGGCCGCATTTGTTGGATTATTGACCGCGAAGCTCAGTTCCTGCGACGAAGTCGTGTTCTTCGACGAATGCTACCACCGTAGCCGCGAATTCTGTACGAAGCATCTCTCTCGGTTTGGGGTTGTCACGCGCCAAGTGCGCACCGGCGATTACGAAGCGATGGAAGCGGCCATCAATCCGCATACCAAGCTGCTGATCAGCGAATCGCCTACCAATCCGCACATGAGCTGCATCGACCTCGAACGCTTCGCGTCGATTGGTAAGGAATACGGCGTCGAGACATTGATCGATGCCACGTTGGCAACGCCTTATAATTTGCGACCCATCTCCGCAGGTATCGATTACGTGCTGCATTCAGCCACCAAATATTTGGGGGGGCATAATGACTTGCTGGCTGGCGTGATTTGCGGTTCCAAAGAAAAGCTCGAACCGGTTCGTAAACTTCGCGGCATTATGGGTGCCGTCAACGGTCCGCAAAATATCTACTTGTTGTCACGCGGCCTAAAAACATTCGAGCTGCGGATGCAGCGTCACAACCAGAATGGCATCCGCATCGCTGAGTTCTTGGAAAATCATCCTCGGATCGAACGTGTGCTCTACCCCGGTCTGCCCTCGCATCCCTATTACGAAATTGCTCGCGAGACGATGCGTGGCTACGGTGGCCTGATCACGTTCTACGTGAAGGATGCCGACTGGCGCGAGACGGCCAATATCATCGATGCGGTGAAGATTCCTCGGATCGCCCCAAGCCTGGGCGGCGTGGAATCGTTGATCGAGCAGCCGCTCGTGATGAGCTACTATCAATGCACACCCGAGGATCGCCGCGAATTCGGCATCGCCGACAACATGATCCGGCTCTCCTGCGGCATCGAGAACACCGAGGATCTCATTGCCGATTTGGAGCAAGCGTTAAAAAGCTAAGAGCGGAAAATCGAGAAATACGCAGGAACACTAATCTTCGCTGATCAACGCTAATGAATTCCATTAGTGTTCGATGAGCGGTTATTAGTGTTCTGTTGTTTGTATCTGGGAGTGTGATGTAATGGAATTCAGAACTCGTGCGATTCATATTGGCAATGATCGCTGTCCAACAACAGGGGCCGTGGTTGCGCCGATCCATATGGCGTCAACCTTTGTCCAACCCGGCGCTGGCGAATGGGGAGAGTTTGACTATTCCCGCAGCGGCAATCCTACCCGCAAAGCTCTTGAAACGACACTTACATCACTCGAAGGTGGCTACGGTGCGCTCGCCTTCGCCAGTGGCATGGCCGCCACGCATTGTGTCACCGCGATGCTCAAGTCGGGCGATCACATCGTCGCCGGCAGCGATATTTACGGCGGCAGCTATCGGCTGTTTCATAAAGTCGCCAACCGCGCTGGCATCACCGTTTCGCTCGTCGACGCCACGGACCCGGCAAATCTTGACGCGGCCATTACCCCCGCCACCAAGCTCGTATGGATCGAAAGCCCAGGCAATCCTCGCATGTCGATTACCGACATCGCCGCCTGTGCCGAGATTGCTCACAAACATGGCGTGCTTCTAGGTGTCGACAGCACGTTTGCGACCCCCGTGCTGACACGGCCCTTGGAGTTGGGTGCCGATATCGTGATGCATTCGGCCACCAAATATCTCGGCGGACACAGCGATCTCATGGGGGGCGCGCTGGTCATGCGCGACAAAGCCCTTCGTGACGAGCTGTACTTCGTGCAGAATGCCACCGGCGCCATCATGGGACCGCTGGAATGTTTTCTATGTTCCCGTGGGATCAAGACGCTCGAATTGCGCGTCCGCGAACAAAGCTGTACGGCATTGCAACTCGCCGAGTGGCTTGCGAAGCACCCGCAAGTGAATCGCGTGCTGTACCCCGGGTTGAGCAGCCATCCTGGTCACGAAATTGCCAAGCGGCAAATGACTGGCGGTTTTGGAGCCATGCTTACCTTTGAGCTGAAAGGCGATTTCCAGCAAACCAAGCGCTTCGTGCAAGCAACCGAATTGTTCCAACTTGCCGTCAGTTTGGGAGCCGTCGAATCGCTCATCGAGCAACCAGCGTCGATGTCGCACGCCAGCTACGACCCCGCCGACCGCGCCAAACACGGCATCACCGACGGCTTAATCCGCCTCTCCGTGGGACTGGAAGCGGTTCAAGATTTGCAAGATGATTTAGAAAAGGCGTTTCAGGTAGTAAGCGGCTAACTCAAGTCATTCTGAGAGAGCCTAGGCGACCGAAGAATCTGACCTGCATTACCAACGTGCTTGGACGACCGATCAATATTGAATCTAGATTCTTCGAGTCGTAGATCTCCTCTCAGAATGACTTTGTAGGTGAGACAATATGCAACTTGGATTTGTAAGCGCGATCTTCGGCGATTTGAACCTCGAACAAGTTCTGCAACATGCGGCGAACATCGGCTACGACTGCGTCGAGGTGATGTGCTGGCCGCCGGGGGGTCCAGACCGCAAATTCGGCGGCGTCATTCACATCGACGTCACCGATTTTTCACAAGCACAAGCAGACGACGTGCGTGCGCTGTGTGAAAAATACGCCGTACAAATTTCAGCCCTCGGTTATTACTCCGTCCCGCTGTCGGCGGATGAGGAACAAGCCCGCGTGGCTTGCGAGCATTTGCCCAAGGTGATGGATGCCGCGGTGAAGTTGGGCCTCGGCACGGTCAACTCGTTTATCGGTGCGAATCACACCTTGCCGCTGGAAGAGAACATGAAAAAGTTCGAGCAAGTGTGGCCAAGCCTCATCAAGCAGGCCGAGGACCGCAACATCCGTATCGGCATCGAGAATTGCCCGATGTTGTTTCCTCAAACTTGGCCGTTTGGTGTGAACCTGGCTCGCACTCCAGCCATTTGGCGTCGAATGTTTGAAACGATTCCGTCCGATCATTTTGGCTTGAATTACGACCCGTCACATTTGGTGATGCAATTGATCGATCCCATCGCCCCCATCCGCGAGTTCGGCCCCAAGATTTTCCACACGCACGCCAAGGACATGCGCGTCGAACGCCATAAGCTCGACGACGTCGGCTCTCTGGTTCCCCCCATGGAGCGCTGCTCAGCCAAAATCCCAGGGCTGGGCGATGTGAATTGGGGCAAGTTCATCGGCGCGCTCTCCGACGCCGGTTACGACGGCCCCGTCTGCGTGGAAGTCGAAGACCACGCCTTCGGCGGCAGCATCGAACGCCGCCTGCAATCGCTCAAGATCAGCCACAACGTACTCAGGCCGTTGATTGCGTAGCCCACTTATGGCGTAGCGTTACTCTCCCGGATCGCGTTGCGATCCAGCTACGCATCCCATTCAAACCCCACCCTCATCTCCACCACCTCCGCCAACCTCTTCAAATACTGCCTTCGCCTAACTTCAATCACTCCCAGGCTTCCCGTGTGGGGCGTCCACTGTTGCACATCGAGCAGTTGATAACCGCGGGCGTTGAGATGCTCGACCAATGAGAACAGCGCGACCTTCGAGGCATCACGCACTCTGTGGAACATACTCTCCGCGGCGAACAAGCCACCGATCGCGATGCCATAAGTTCCACCGACTAATTCCCCAGCTTCCCAGACTTCCACACTGTGCGCGTGACCAAGTTCGTGTAGCAGCGTGTAGGCGTCGATGATGTCGGGCGTGATCCAGGTCCCTTCTTCGCGGCCTGGTCCCGTGGCGCAGCCGTTTATTACTTCGCGAAATGCTTGATCGCGCGTGACGGTAAATTGTCCCGACCGGACTCGCCGCAACAGCCTTCGCGAGGCTTGAAAACCGTCGAGTGGCATGATGGCCCGTGGGTCGGGTGACCACCACAACATGGGCTCAATGCCGCTCTGTGGCCAGGGAAAAATCCCGTGGCGGTAGGCGTCCAGCAACTTTTCCGGCGCAAGATCGCCCCCGACGGCCACGATGCCTTCGGGCGAAGAATGGTTCGGATCGGGAAAAAATAACGGTGGCACGGGCTTTTCTCGTCCTCGAAAATGGCCCAAGTTTTCTCGTGACTGGCTCAAACCACACAAAACAAGTAATCGTAGTATAATGAACCGCTGGCCGTCAGCGGATAGAAAGCGGGCCGTGCTTGAGCACCTTTTCCGTTTTTGGGGAACCACGAATGAGACGAATCGGCACGAATAAGGAACAAGTCTAACACCGCTCATTAACAGTCATAGTCGCTCCTCAATTCCTAAGCGTTTATGAGCCAACATCAGCGGTTACTCTTCTCTTATTCGTACTATTCGTCTGATTCGTGGCTAATAGAATACTAACGAACAAGTCAGGGTTCATGCCATGAGCTATGAAACGCCCGATAACGACTCCCGGCCCTTATCTGTCTCGCATTATCACCCTTCTTTCACTCCACAACCACATCCCCGCCTCGCAGCCGACGAGGCCCCGGTCACGCAGCAGGATCTTTCGCGGTTGCGACGCTTGCTATGGTTCTTCAGCCTGCTGGTCGTAATGCTGGTATTGCCCTCGTTGGTTTATCGCGTTCGCTACGCGATGGTCGAAGCCGAAGAGCGTGCCCAATTCGACGTGGCCAGCGATCACATTCAGAATTTGAATTTGATGCAGCTCAACGATGCATCAAAGTTATTAGCTCACTATGTCGGCCCGAGCGTCGTTCATCTGCGCACCCATCACGGGCAAGGCCTCGGTCAAGGGTCAGGGGTGATTGTCGATAAAGATGGCTATATCATTACCAACTATCACGTCGTCGAAGGGGTCGATTCGCTCGAAGTACAACTCAGTGACGGCCGACGCGGTAATGCCAGTGTGATTGGCTCGGATCCGCTCGTGGACGTGGCCCTATTGAAAACAGAACTGAAAGATTTGCACGCCGCCGAATGGGGTGACAGCGATAATCTCGACGTGGGAGAATGGGTTTGGGCTCTGGGAAGTCCGTTTGGATTTCAGAAAAGTATTACGTTCGGCATCTTGAGCGCTAAGGAACGCCGCGGCATCACCACCGAGCGCGGTTTGAATTCCGTCTATCAGGAATTCTTGCAAACCGACGCCGCGGTGAATCCCGGCAACAGCGGCGGGCCGCTCGTGAATTTCGAAGGCAAGATTATCGGCATTAACACGGCCATCTATGGCCCCACGTATCAGGGAATCAGTTTTTCGATTCCTAGCTCCATCGCCAAAGCGAGCTACGAGCAACTGCGCAAAACCGGTTCGGTCGAACGCGGGTATCTGGGTGTTCGTCCCGAGGCGATGACCGACACCGTCGCCCAGTTGTTGGGCTTAGAAAAAGATAAGGGCGTGATCGTCGTCCTCGTGCAGCCCGATACCCCCGCCAGCGATGCGGGCTTGCGCGGTGGTGATGTGATTCTCAAATGGGATGGCAACGAATTTTCTGATCCGACGCTCCTCAGCCGGACCATCGCCGGCACGCCGATTGGCAAGACCGTTCCCGTGGAAATCGTCCGTCAAGATGGCCGTGGAACACGTGAGCTGACACTGGAAGTGACCGTCGCTGCCAAGCCGAGAGAGCAATCGCTCTAATATCGTCAGTCGCAATCGCGCGAGAAATAGGCCCTACCTTCTTGGGCTGGAACATCGTCTAATGGGGTTTGAATTTTGCGACCCACCGACGATGCACCGTGCCACTTAACGACCTCCAAGACGCCAAAGAACAAATCCGCCAGGCGATCGACATTGTCGATCTCGTGGGGAGCTATATGTCTTTGCGCCGTCAGGGGCGCAATTTCGTGGGCCTGTGCCCCTGGCACGATGATTCCCGTCCCAGCTTCCAAGTGAATCCCGAACGGCAATCGTTCAAGTGCTGGGTCTGCGACGTCGGCGGCGACATTTTTAGTTTCCTCATGCGAGCCGAGGGTTTGGAATTTCGTGAAGCGCTCGAAATGCTGGCCGATCGCGCGGGTGTTTCGCTAAGCGCTAAGCCGCAAGCGGCGGGTGCGAATCAGTTCGACAAACGCAATCTGCTCGCTGCGATGGCCTGGGCGGAGGGTGAGTTCCACCAATACCTGCTGCAATCACCCACGGCCGAAGCCGCCCGCCAGTATCTTACAGATCGCGGCATCAGCGATGAGAGCGTCAGACGCTTTCGGCTGGGCTATTCCCCGGACGCTTGGCAGTGGCTGTTGGACAAAGCCCGCGAGACCAGTTTTTCACCTGCTGTCTTGGAGCGCGTCGGACTTGTGCTCAAGAGCGACAAGAACGGCAGCTACTACGACCGCTTCCGTGGGCGCGTGTTGTTTTCGATTCGCGATGCGCGGGCACGCTGCATCGCGTTTGGTGGCCGCATACTGCCTGGTACAACGCCGTCGAATCCCGAACGTACGGAAGCAAAATACATCAACAGTCCGGAAACACCTCTCTTTAGCAAGAGTTCCGAACTCTATGCGCTCGACATGGCCCGCGATGCTATCGCCAAGGAGCAAGGCCTCATCGTGATGGAAGGTTACACCGATGTCATTATGGCGCATCAGCACGGCATCAACAACGCCGTGGCGGTGTTGGGCACCGCACTCGGTGAAAAACATATTCCGCTTGTGCGCCGGTTTACTGATAGCGTGACGCTTGTTCTCGACGGCGACGAAGCGGGCCAACGCCGCACGATGCAGATCCTTGACGAACTGCTAGCACTCTTCGTGTCACAAGAAATAGATTTACGAATTCTGACCTTGCCAAGCGGGGCCGATCCATGTGATGTTATCTCATCGCAAGGAAGCGAAGCCTTTCGAGAGAGGCTCAATAAATCTCTCGATGCCCTCGATCATAAGATACACGCTGTGACCAACGGATTGGCATCAGCCCCTGGAACCCATCGTGCCTCACTGGCCGTGGAAGAGATTCTCGGCACGCTCGCTCGAGCGTTGCCGATGAGCGGACATTCTACGTCGATCAGTCTCGTTCGCGAGCAACAAGTTTTCGCTCGCCTCTCGCGGCAGTTTGGTATCGGCGAAGAAACATTGCGTACCCGTCTGGGTGCCGTGCGTCGTGAACAGTCGGCTCGTTCCCTGCAACGCACACCGACTCAAGCCGCCGTGGTTGCGGCCAAGAGAGTCGCGCTGCAACCTTGGGAGCGTGAGCTTCTGGAGCTTGTCATTCACGAGCCCGAAATTCTCCCGTTACTCGCCGAGCAGCTCGACACCGAAGAAATTCCCCACGAAGTCTGCCGCGGCATTTACATCAAAGCCGTCGAAATCATGCACGCGGGGCAAGTCCCCACGTTCGATCAATTGATGCTCGCCACCAACGATCCCGATGTCAAAAATCTGCTCGTCGACTGCGATGAAACAGGTCGCGAGAAAAAAACGAGCGACAGCCAACGCCGCGTCAGCGATCTGTTGATGCTGCTCGAGCACAAGAAACAATCGGCCCGTCACCAGTCGGCCATGTCTGAGTTTTCGCAGAAGCGACTTGATCCTGGCAATGAAGATCAAGCGCTCGCTGCTTTGTTTAATGACCTGAAACGAAAGGATGAGTCCAAACGCCGTCAAGCAGGTTCCGCGCCCACGGATGGGTGAGAGGCTTGGCAGGTGATCCCCCGCAACTTTTCCACATGCACATGAAGTGCAGGAGGAGTTATTGATGACCCCCGCTACGACCCCATTGAAATCTTCGTCCCCAGCCAAGATTTCGCTCCAAGAACTCGCTGCCTTAGCCCAATCGCAAGGCTACCTCACTTATCAACAAGCCGATTCCTATCTGCCCGACGAATGCGCCGATTCGAATCATGTTGACCGCTTGCTCGATCTGGCCGATGCCTTGCGGATCGATTTCATCGAAGCCGAAGGCACCACACGCCGTCTTGCCGAAGAAGTCAATCTCGGCGACCGCGACTTGTTTACCGACGAGTTGCCCAAGCTGACCGACGATCCGATTCGGATGTATCTCTCGCAGATGTGCCGCATTCCTCTCTTGAATCGCGAGGAAGAGATCATCATGGCCAAAAAGATTGAATTGAGCCGCAAGCGGTTCCGCCGCAACCTGCTCCGTTCATTCTGTGCCTTGGCCAACACCGTCGAAGTGTTGCACAAAGTCCACGCCGGCGAATTGCCTTTTGATCGCACGATCAAAGTGTCTCTCACCGAACGGCTCACCAAGGAGCAAATCTCCGCACGGATGCCGACAAATTTGTCGACATTGTCGCACCTGATGAAAATGCAGCAACAAGATTTTAGCGTTCTCATCAGCCGCAGTGCTGCTTCGGAGGATAAGTCGGCGGCTCGCCAGCGTTATCTCCGCCGTCGGGCAAAGATGCTGCAACTCGTCGAAGAAATGAGCCTTCGCACTCGGCGTGTGCAACCGATGATGAAAGTGCTTGAAGATTTGTCTGCGAAAATGGATCGTCTCCAAAAGCATCTTCAGCAACTCAAAGCCGAAGGTGCCCCCGCCACGCGGACGGAACCCGTTCGTCGCGAGCTTCACGACTTGATGCTCAAGACTTTGGAATCCCCCCGCAGCTTGCGTACCCGTTGCCAACTTCTCCGCAAGCAATTACGCGAGTTTGAGCGTGTGAAGCGCGAACTCTCCAGTGGCAACCTCCGCTTGGTCGTTTCGATTGCCAAGAAATATCGCAACCGCGGCATGAGCTTCTTGGATCTGATCCAAGAGGGCAACACTGGCCTGATGCGTGCCGTTGATAAGTATGAATATCGCCGTGGCTTCAAGTTTTCGACCTACGCCACTTGGTGGATTCGTCAGGCGATCACTCGGGCCATCGCCGATCAAGCCCGCACGATTCGTATCCCCGTGCACATGATCGACGTGCTGAGCAAGTTGCAGCAAACCGCTAAACGTTTGCAGCATGAACTTGGCCGTATGCCGACGCATGAAGAAACGGCCCTAGCCGCAGGAATCGATCTCGACGAAAGCCTGCACGTACTCGACATTGGCCGCACACCGGTCAGCTTGGATCGCCCCATCGGCGAAGGCGATGATTGCAGCTTTGGTGAATTTGTCGAAGATTCCCACTCAGACAATCCTCTCAAGCTAGCCAACAACGGTTTGCTTCGCGAAAAGATTGAAGAGTTGCTTAAGACTCTGACTTTTCGCGAGCGAGAAATCGTGCGTCTGCGTTACGGCTTGGCCGACGGCTATTGCTACACGCTCGAAGAAGTGGGCCGCATTTTCAAGGTGACCCGCGAACGTGTGCGACAGATCGAAGCCAAAGCCGTGTCGAAGTTGCAGCACCCTGTCCGCAGTTCCGAGCTGAGCGAGTACGTCGCCGACAGCCCGGTGATTGCCGAGGCAGAAGTTTGGGATGTCACTCCCGTGGAAGAACTTGCCGCCGCGGCATAGTCGATCCTGCAAATTCTAATGACAGCGAGCCCCGGCCCTTGTGGCCGGGGCTTTTTTTATGCTGTTACCACTCAAATGGAGGCCCGCTGTTGAACTCCGAATTTCTCGCTACAATGATGGGTAGCTTTTTGATAACCCATCGAACGCGGTGCTGATCGCATTGCCAACGGAGTTTCTCATGTCCGTATCCACAGCGGTGCTTCGCGAGTTGCATCGTATTCATACCCAGCTGAGCGATCTGAACGAGCGTTTGGCCCGCGGGCCGCGTCAAGTGAAAGCTCGCCAGGCCAACGTCGCCCAGCAGGAAGCCTTGCTCACCGCCGCGCAAGATCGCGTGAAGGACGCCAAGAAAATCCTCGATCACAAGCAGCTTGATCTCAAGACGAGCGAGCAAAAGATCGTCGACTATCGCGTGAAGCTCAACGGGGCGAATTCCAATCGCGAATATCAAACGTTTGTGGAACAAATCGCCGCCGCCGAGATGGCCAACAGCGTGCTAGCCGACGAAATTCTCGAAGGGATGGACAAGATCGATCAACTGGCCGTGCAAGTCAAGGAAGCGGAAACTGCCTTGGCCGCCGTGAAAAACGATCTCTTAAAGTATCGCGACAGCGTGGCCGCCGAGAGCGCGATTGTTCAAGGAGATATCACTCGTCTGGAAGCCGAACTCGCCGAAGCCGAGAAAAACCTGCCCGCCACGCTCAAGGACGATTATCGCCGGGTGATCCAGGGCAAAGGTGCTGAGGGCATGGCCTCGGTCGAAGACATGGTGTGCCAAGGCTGCGGCCAACAAATCACGCTCAACATGCAGAACGATCTGTTGCTCTCCCGCCCCATCTTCTGCAAATCCTGCGGCAGCTTGTTGTATCTGGCGGAGTGATTGAATTTAACTTTCTCGATTGTCATTTCCGGTTTGCTTATTACCCGCGCGATAGCAGGTAAAAAGAATATAGAACTCGGGCGACGAAAATTTCCCTGTCTGAAAAACCATGCTATTTTCCAGGGGCTTTTATCGTCTCTCGGAATAAGGTATAAATGGGAATCAACGCTATCGTCATGTCTTGGGTCTTCCGCGAGGGAGGCCCATTTTGTTTGAAATGGTGAATGGGTTAGTAAGTGAGTAAGTAATCAGGTCGATTCTTACCATTTCTACAGCTCCTCACCGACTCACCTTTAACCGACTGACCTCGCTATGTCCGATCGCATGCCCATGACCCGTACCGGCTACGATAAAATCAAAGCCGAGATTTACGACTTAGAAAACGAGCAAATGCCGCTCATCGAAAAGCGGATCGCGACCGCGCGGGCCGAAGGCGATTTGAGCGAAAACGCCGAGTACCATGGCGCCCGTGAAAGCCAAGGCCTGCTCCAAGCCAAGATCAATATGCTCAAGGACAAGATCGCCCGGGCCGACATTGTCGACATCGCCTCCCTGCCCAAGGATCAGGTCGTCTTCAGCGCGACAGTCAAAGTCAAAGATCTCGACTTCGGCGATACCGAGGTATTCACGCTCGTCGGTGCGGGCGAAGAGGATTACGACGCTGGCAAGATTCTCGTCACCAGCCCCCTCGCACAAGGTTTGATCGGCAAGAAGGTCGGCGAAAAAGTCGCGATCGAAGTCCCCGCGGGCACGAATCGTTTCGAGATTTTGGAAATCCGGTTCGACGATTAGACGCTGGCTCATCCCTACTCATGCCCACGGGACAGGGGCACGCGACCCATCCTACATGGACATTCCCCGCGCAAAGCGTTCGTTCACAGAGCTAGGCTTTCGCTAGAGTGATCAACGTGAGTTCGGTAATCGGAGGATATTTCGAAGGGATTCTTGTTTTATTGTCACCAACGTAGTTTGTAGAGCCCGTTGATCAACGCGGAAACGTCGGAGAATATGGCAGCCTTTGTGTGCTCCAATCCTCTTAGGATCTGCCTACTTTGGGTGGAGTGGAATTGGCGGTGCCATGATCAAACTCAACCCCATAGAATCGTTGGTGAAATCTTCCATGGGTACTTTTGTGCCGGCACAAACTGTTTCTTATCCCGCGGAAGTTGGTTGGGGATATTTTTATTGCCCTGAACCCACGTCGGCAGTTCTTCTGCTGGGGTGCGCGGCTGGATGTTAGTTGCGGCGGAAAAATTGATTCTTACTCATTCATGCTTCACTCAAGCGTCTCTTCGCGCAAAATTCTTAGGTAGAGATCGGCGTAATCAAAATAGCGATCCCCTTCGGTGAAATGCTGATTCGATGGGGAACTGTCAATCGCCGTTGGTGGCTCCATGCCGGCGGTCGCTTCGATTTGGGTGTCCTCGTACCATTCGTTGAAGCTCGTGACCATCATCAACCGGCCGCAGGACTTGTCGAGATTGGGAAGCGCCACGTCGTGGATCATCGCGCGGAATAAACTTCCTTCTTCCTGTTGCGGTTCGTCGATCATGTAGCGTGCTGTCCCGGTGTGGCCGTCGCGGGTTGCACGGTCGTTATAGCCGGGCGCAATCGCGGGGATAAACGCCGTCCCCACGGAGTTGGCCTTGCGACGGGCATTGATGTAGTTGTCAGCCAAAGTTGTGATGGCAGCTTGGCTAGCCTTTTCTAAAGCGGTGGACTGGCCGTAAACATCGTAGGCCGTTACCGCATCAAAATTTTTGGCCCATTCGGCACGATAGCGCGGTCCAAAGACATCGTCGCCCACGAGATAGACCTCGGGAAAGCGTTCGCGCAACTCAGCAAGTTCCGCGAGGCCCTGATCGCGAAAATACACGCGAGAGAGATAAATAAGCACGACCGGTCGGTCGTTGATTCGCAGATAAGAGGGATCATCGAAATAGTGTTGCTCGAGATACGCAAAATCCTCGAGAAGCTTGTCGTAATGTGGCTTATCGAATTCGCCCAGCCGTCCGGTGCTTTCATAAAGCACGACGTAACGCAATTGGTCAGCATCGGGATGCTTAAGTATGGCTTCGCGGAATATTTGGTCAGTCGGCGTGTCTGGTCCCCACCAACTCACGGCCCAAAAAGACAAACCTGCATGCCGACTTTGTTTGACGTGTTCGGCTATCACCTTGGGGCTATCCGAGCGATAAAGCCCGATGCGGGGCACTTGTGAAGGCACGAGCTTCTGACGGAGTACGTTTCGCCAGTCATCGGCAGTGGGATTACCATTTACGCCATACCAAGGATAGTAGTAGGCACCGATGAGAGGGGCGTGTGATGGATATTCGTTCGACTTTGCAATATTAACTTCGGCAAGTTTATCCTGAGCAGAAACTGCCGCTGAATAAAAGAGTACGAGACAATACGTCTTAAGCTTCAGGCGAACGCATCTCTTAATCACATTCCCACCCGGTACAAATGTGTGCCTGTGCGCAAGAGCAGTGAGCCCTCGACAGGCACGGGAGACGCCATCAATTGACCATCGAGTTTATTCTCGGCCAGTTTTTTAAACTCGTCGCCGGTGGCGAATACGGTCGTCATGCCTGCATGGTTGCCAATATAGATCCGGCCCGGGGAAAAAAGGAGCGACGATGAATAGCGGCCTGGCATCCGACCACGCCAGACGACTTCGCCCGTCTCGGCTTCAAAACAGGTCGCAACCCCGCGATCGCTAATCATGTAAACGCGCTTGTCGACAACCAAGGGCGAGGGCATCGTGGGGACTTGCTTCGCGACTTCCCAGGCTATGTGAGTGGCGGTGACATCCCCCACGCCGTCGGGTTTCACCGCGATCAGCCGATCGCTCATAAAGCCGGTGCAATAGTAAAGCCGCTCGCCGTCGAACACCGGCCGCGGGACCAGCGAAAAACCATGGCCGTGATTCAGCCGCCAAATCTCCTCACCGGTGCGCGGTTTGTAAGCCACACACCACTCGGCACCCGGGATCACGACTTGTTCCGCGCCGTCGACTTCAATCACAAGCGGAGTCGAATAGGATTTGCGAAATTCACCATTGGTTTGCTGGATCGGTGGCCGGTCGGTTCGCCAGACGGTTTCACCCGTGTCTTTATTGAGCGCGACGATAAACTGCACGTCTGCACCATCGCAGGGAACGATCAGCAAGTCTTCCCACAACGCGGGCGAACTCCCTGGCCCAACACGATGGTCGAGAGCAAAACGCTTTTGCCAGAGAATTGCGCCGCTCTTGATGTCGAGACAAACCGTACCATAGTCGCCAAAGTGACAATAAAGCCTGTCGTTCTCCAAAATCGGGGTCGGCGAGGCATAGCTGTTGAGCGAATGAATGGGCGCGGGTTCAAGCACTTCGAGCAGCTTGATCTTGCGTAGCAGGCTCCCCGATTCGAGGTCGATTTCCACGGCCCATAGCGTGACCGTGCGAGCGGCGATCATTTGATCGGCAAGCTGCGTTCCAGCCACTTTAGCGGCCTGCTCTTCTTTGCTCAATTCAACGACGGTCGCGGTGGTGAGCCAGATCTTTCCGCCATCCACCACGGGGGACGACCACCCGTTGCCAGGGATTTCCGTTTTCCAACGGACGTTTTCGGTTTCGCTCCAAGAGAGCGGAAGATTTTTTTCCGTAGAAATGCCCTGGCCATTGGGGCCGCGAAATTCCGGCCACGTGGATTCAGCCAAGCCAAAAGAGGCCTGTAAAATAAAGACGACGCCGATCAAAAGACGCAACATGGCAGCCCCTAGACCTTAGGTTGGTGAAGAGTGGTTGATTGTACTCCACTCAACTCACTTTCAGGGGCTCGGAAGTCAGAATTCCGAAATCACGTTGTGATTTTGCTAGCCGAGTTTCTTGAACTTATCCTTGAGCGAGCGGTACAAGTTCTGATAAATCGGAAAGCCACGGTCATAAACTTTGCGTGCCGCGGCATTGGGCCTGGATTCATCAGCCGTTTTGATTGTCGCGGCGCAGGCTTCGGTGATGTCCTTAAATTCACCCGCTCCTACCGCCGCCAATAAGGCTACACCGTAAGCCGCTCCTTCATCGGCGACCATCGAAAAGACCGGCTTGCCAAAGACGTCGGCTTGCATCTGCCGCCAGAAAGGATTTTTTGCTCCGCCGCCGGAAGCGCGGATTTGTTTTACGGGAACGCCCAGATCGCTCATGATCGCGTAACTATCTCGCAAGGAATAAGTCACCCCTTCCATGATCGAGCGGGTCATGTGCCCCCGGGAATGGCTGAGCGTTAACCCCACAAATGCACCACGGGCATTGGGATCCAAATGTGGCGTGCGCTCACCAGTGAGATAGGGGAGGAATTGCAGTCCC
The DNA here is from genome assembly GCF_041737835.1 of Bythopirellula sp. Taxonomy (NCBI): domain Bacteria; kingdom Pseudomonadati; phylum Planctomycetota; class Planctomycetia; order Pirellulales; family Lacipirellulaceae; genus Bythopirellula; species Bythopirellula sp. The sequence goes on from NZ_JBGSQY010000030.1 coordinate 79,295, forward strand.
TCGGATCCGGCGGGAACCGCGGCCGCTTCTTTCGTGAGTTGTTCGTAGATCGCCTTCCCCTTGGCATCGACGGCGCACACTTTGTCGTGGAACCATTGCAGCGATCCCCCGGCACACAGCGTCACGCCCATCATGTGCCATTTGCCGCGTACGGCGTGGCAGAAGGTGTGCAACCGTCCTTCAGGGTCAAACTGCGGCTCATCGCTGTAAACAAAGACAACTCCCGACGTGCCAAGTGAGGTGTTGAGCAAACCGCTTTTGACGATGCCATTGCCAATCGCGCCAGCGGCACAATCCCCTGCCCCACCGACAACGACACAATCGGTGGTTAAACCTAAAAGCTTCGCCGTTTCGCTGGTGAGCTTGCCCGTGACTTCTTCGGATTCGTAACACGTGCCGAGCAGACTTTCATCGAGTTCCAACTTGCTCAAGAGCTGCTTGGACCATTTACGCTTAACGACGTCGAGTAGCAACATGCCGCTGGCGTCGCTGACTTCCGTGGCGTACTCACCTGTGAGACGACGGCGGATTTCGTCCTTCGGTAACAGGACCTTGGCTAACTTGGCAAAGTTTTTGGGCTCGTTGTTGCGGAGCCAAAGAATTTTGGGAGCCGTGAAGCCCGTGAGCGCGGGATTGGCCACCAATTTGATCAGTTGCTTGCGTCCACCGGCTCGCTTCTCGATTTCGGCGCATTCGGCTTCGGTGCGCTGATCGTTCCACAAAAGTGCCCTGCGAATCACCTTACCTTGCTTGTCGAGGAACACACTTCCGTGCATTTGCCCGGAAAGTCCAATGGCTTTGACGTCGGCGGCTTTCAGTTTGGCTTTTTTGACGACAGCCCGCACGACTTTGATCGTGGCCTGCCACCAATCCTCGGGGTCCTGCTCGCTCCACAAGGGTTGGGGATGGTGCAGGGGGTAGCCCGCCGAGGCTTCCGCTAAAATCTTGCCTTGAGGATTGATCGCGAGAGCCTTTGTGCCCGAAGTGCCGACGTCGATTCCAATGCAAATGCTCATGCAGATTCCTACTTTTTTTATTAGCCGCTAGCGGAAGCAGGCGGTGAATGCGAAAAGGGTATACCGTTGGCTCCCGCCAGCGGCTAAAAAGAAGAACGGTTTTCGCTCGCCATATTCTTCCTTTTAGGCACCACAGTACACACGATGCGGCCTCTGTTTCTAGTCCTGATCTGCGCAATTTCATGGGGATGCCGCGACGCCGAGGAATCGCAACGCCAAAGTGCAAAAACCACTAAGCCGCACGCTGCGGTAAAATTGACTGTCCTCGTGGTCGATGACCCGGAATTGGCCAAGGGAATCGAGCTGCTTGCCGGAGAATGGAGCGAACGGAGCGGGGGCGAACTGGCGGTCATTGAAATGTCATCTTCCGAGTTGGCGAAATCGGAAAAATTGCCCGCCGACATTGTCATTTACCCGTCGCGATACGTGGGAGAGCTCGTCATGCGCGAGTGGCTGCGGCAGGTTCGCAAGACGGTACTCGACGACCCGAAATTGGGTTGGGGGGACTTTCTCACGCTGATTCGCGACCAGACCGTGCGTTACGGTGGCGAAGTATTTGCGCTCTCACTGGGGGACATGCCGTTGATTTTGGCATGGCAAGGAGAAATCCCAGAGAAGCCACCGAAGACTTGGCAGGAATTTGGTCCTCATCGAACGGGCAAAGATTTCGTTGCCGGACCGTTCCCGTTAGTCGGCGAATTCTTGGCGCGCGGGCTCGCCGCGACGCCACCCGTCGATCGGGCATCGCTGCTGTTTGATCCGCAAACACTCGACGCGAAATTGGCAACGCCCCCACTCATTCGAGCGCTCGAAGAAATGTCTCGCAAGACCGACAAAGAATCCCTTCAGGCCGAAGTTGTTTTGCCCAAAGCAAACAGCCAATCACGACTTTCTCCGCTGTTGTTGTCTAACGAAGAGTATGGCGAAAGCCTCCACCAATGGGAAGCTTCGGAGGAAACAACGCCGCCGGTGGTGTGTGGTTTTGCCGGCCGTTTGGTCAGCGTGACAACAAGTTCGCGGAACGCTGCCTCGGCATTCAAATTGTTGCCTTGGTTGGTCAGCGGCTCCACTGGTACGCAGCTCAGCCAGCGTAGTCCCGCGACGCTGTGGTATCGTGCTTCGCAAGTGTCGCAAGGTGCGAAATGGTTTGCCGAAGCTGGTGAAGACAACCGCGTGAGTTGGCTGACAGCGGAAATGTCGCGAGGCGATGCTTACTTGCTCCCGCGCATTCCTGGGATTGACCAGTACTTGGCAGAAATGGAAACAGCATTCGAAAAAGCCATCTCTGGCGAACAAACGGCAGAAGAAGTACTCACTGTGGTGGAGGAACGCTGGAACACGCGCACCAAGCAGCTTGGCCAAGAGTCACAACGGATCGCCTTCAACCGGCATTTGGGGCTGGCGGAATAGGCTTTTTCTCGCTGAAGAGCGGCTCGTAGTTACCACTCCGCCGGGTTGTCAATTGGCGGGGCTCGGGATACCTTTAAGAGTTCTCAATTTTCCTTGCCATCCCCAGTAAAAATAGGTGCTTCCAGCAACTCCACATGATCCGTAGCGTTTTGGATGACCAGCGAATCGTGATTACCGGCGTGGGGCTTACGGCCCCCAACGGTGACAACCTCACGGACTACCGTGCCGCGTTGTTGGCGGGCAAGAGCGGTGTCGACCGCTATAACATTCGCTACGTGGGAGATACGCTGGCCGGGGAATGCCACTTCGACGAGCTGAAGTATCAAAAACGTAAAGAACTTCGCCGCGGCACACGGGCCGGCAGCGTTTCGATCTACTGTGCTAATGAGGCGGTCGCCGATTCGGGAATCGAATGGCAACAGCTCAATCGCGAGCGCGTGGGTGTCTACATCGGCGTGACCGAGCATGGCAATGTCGAGACTGAAAACGAAATCAACGAGATCAAAGCCTTCAACTACGACACGAAGGTTTGGTCGCACCATCACAATCCTCGTACCGTGGCGAACAACCCCGCTGGCGAAATTACGCTGAACATGGGTATCACGGGGCCGCATTACACGATCGGTGCGGCGTGCGCGGCGGGAAACGCCGGGTTGATTCAAGGCGCGCAGATGCTGCTCCTGGATGAATGCGATTTCGCGATTGCCGGTGGCGTGTCGGAAAGCATTCGCACATTCGGCATCTTCGCGGGCTTTGCCAGTCAGGGTGCTCTCGCAGCGCATGACGACCCCACGAAGGCGAGTCGCCCGTTCGATCGCGACCGCAATGGTATCGTCGTTTCCGAAGGGGGCTGTTTGTTCACTTTGGAGCGTTACAGCGATGCCGTCAAACGGGGCGCCAAAATTTATGGCGAGTTGGTTGGGCATGCGATGACCAGCGATGCCAGCGACTTTGTGCTGCCGAATCCCGAGCAACAGTCGCGGTGCATGAATCAAGCGTTGAAACGCGCGGGGCTTAACGCCGAGGATATCGACATCGTCAGCACGCACGCCACGGCCACAGCTAGCGGCGACATCCAAGAGTGCACAGCCTTACGCATGGTGTTTGGCAATTCAAAACGGACTTATATCAACAATACCAAGAGCTTCATCGGCCACGCGATGGGCGCGGCGGGTTCGCTGGAATTGGCAGGCAATTTGCCATCGTTTGGCGATAGCATTTGCCATCACACTATCAATGTGGACAATCTTGATCCGGAGTGTGCGCTGCCGGGCTTGGTGCTCGGCGAGCCGCGGGCCAAGAAAGAAGTGAACTACATCCTCAACAATTCATTTGGCATGCTGGGGATCAACTCGGCGGTAATTATCAAAAAGGTTTAATGTCGGCAGGTTATGCGTGAGCAGCTCACGATTTCCTCGGCTCAAAGGTAAATCGAAATATGACAAACTCAGAAATCAGAGAAGAAGTTTTGGATATCCTCGAATCAATCGCTCCCGACGAGGATTTATCGAAGCTTGATGACGATAAGAACTTCCGCGAGCAGCTGGAACTCGACAGCATGGACTTCCTGGACATCGTGATGGAATTGCGCAAGCGCCATCGCGTGCAAATCCCAGAAGATGATTACATGAACCTGGCGAGCATGAATTCCACGGTGACTTATCTCACGCCATTGATGAAGGATATCCAGAAAGTCTAACGCCCGGTCTTTCTCGCAAGAGAGGGATGATTCTCCGCGACAGCCAATCATGTACGACACGATTATCATTGGCGCGGGGATGTCAGGGCTCGCGGCGGGAATTCGCCTTGCCTATTACGATCAGCGCGTCTGCATTCTCGAACGTCACACGACGATTGGCGGGTTGAATTCGTTTTATCGCTTACGCGGCCGGGACTACGACGTGGGCCTGCACGCCCTCACGAATATCACGCCCAAGGGGACCAAAAAAGGCCCCCTTGCGCGGCTACTACGGCAGCTCAAAATGTCGTGGGACGAACTGCAAATAGCGCCGCAGTTGGGCTCGGATATCGTCTTCCCCGGCGTGCGTTTGCGTTTTGATAACGATATCGATCTTTTGCGGTCGGAAGTTGCTAACGAGTTCCCCGCCGAGCGTGATAACTTCGACCGCCTGATCGCGGCGATTGTCGAATACGACGATCTCAACGAATCGCATCAAGCAATCTCTGCGCGGGCCAAGGTCGCGGAGTTTATCGGCGATCCGCTGCTGTTGGAAATGCTGTTTTGCCCTTTGATGTTCTATGGCTCGGCACGGGAGCATGACATGGATTGGGGACAATTCTCGATCATGTTTCGCAGCATCTTCCTCGAAGGCCTTGGCCGACCTCAAGCCGGCGTGCGGCTTATCCTGAAGCAACTTGTTCGCAAATTTCGCGCACTTGGTGGTGAGCTGAAACTGCGCACCGGCGTCAAAGAGATTGTCGTCGAAAACGGTCAGGTTCGCGGAGTGCTTCTTGAAAATGGTGAGTTCCTGGAAGGTCGGCGAGTGCTCTCCTCGGCGGGTTGGCACGAGACGATGCGGCTGTGCGATGATGGTGAACCCGTGACGACCCGCAGTTCAGGGCGGCTTACCTTTTGTGAAACCATCGCGACGCTCGACGTTGAACCAAGCGAACTAGGCCATGTGTCGACGATCACCTTTTTCAACGACAGCGATCAATTCCACTGGACCGTCCCTGATGAACCATGCGACGTGCGAAGCGGCGTAATTTGTAGCCCCAACAATTTTGCCTACGAAGAATCGGACGGCGGCAAGGCCGTACCGGGGACGATGCGGATCACGGCGCTCGCGAATTTCGATTTCTGGCAGGGGCTTGATGAGAAGAATTACCGCCTCGAAAAGCTGCGATGGTACGACCGCATCACCGATTCGGCGGTGAGGTTCGTTCCCGACTATCGTAGCCGTGTGCTCGATACCGATATGTTTACGCCGAACACGATCGTGCGGTTTACGGGTCATGATGGTGGTGCGATTTACGGTGCCCCCGAGAAGCAACTCGATGGCCGCACGCACTTGCCGAATCTCTTCGTCTGTGGAACGGATCAAGGCTTCGTCGGCATTGTGGGGAGCATCCTGAGTGGCATTTCGATGGCCAATCAGCACTGCTTGAAAGATTAATGGCGGGCTTAAACGGCATCGGGACGATGCCGGCTAACGCTGCAACACTGGCAGCAACTGATTCGGAGCGCCGAGCGCCAACAGCATCATCGCCGTCGTATGGGTGTTGCCGAATTTGTAGTCGTTGCTGTGACGTTCCGCTTCCCATGAACCTTCGGGACGCTGATTTTTGAGAACAACGTCGACAATCCGCGGGAAAAAGTTCTCCCAGTAGTGGCCGCCCAACTGATAGGTGGCCTGAGTGCAGAAGAACACGCCGTAGTGATAGCGGTCGTCGAGAAAGCCGGTTTGGCCGAAAGGTTCGACGACGTTGTATTTTTCAAAGCCGTTTTCAAGGATCCAATCTCCCGCGGTGCGGGCCTCTTCGGATTCATGCATGCCGGCCAGCGCCAAAGATACCACGCCGGCGCCTGACATCCCGCGGGTGCGGTGATCGTAGTGCGACGGCATCAGCACGAATGTGCCGTAGTCGGGATGGTAACAATTCTTGATAAAGACTACGGCATCGTCGATTGACTCCTGTGGAACGTCGAAACCGGCATTCTTGGCCGAGCGCAAGAACAGCATTTGCCAAACGGTGTTAGACAGATTGGAATCAACCGCTTCGCCGTCGCGATCCAATAGGTCGAGATACCGCCAGCCCCCTTGATCGACTGGACGTGCCTTCTGCCAATTCTGCATCGTCAGCGTGGCTTTAATACCTTTCTCAAGCACTTCCTTGATTTCATCAGCGCTGGTGCCCCCGGTGAGTGAATAGGCTTCCCCCAATGCCACGCCTGCGATGCCATGGTTATAGGTGACGGTTTCGCCCACGGTGCGCGAGACATTGCGAGTGATCTCGTCTCCGGTAGGAGCAATCAGGGCGATCAAACCATTGGGCTTCTGCCGCTCGGCGATATAAGTGACGGCCTTTTCGACAACTTCGCCATAGGGCTCGGAATCGGGCGTGTGACCATGCGCGAGAAAGGCAAGGACGCATAGCCCGGAAACTCCAGGCTGGCCATTCGGCAATGTGGGGAAGGAACCATCAGGCTGCTGCTGACTGGCGAGCCAGTTTAAACCCTTCTCGACGGATTCATCGACCTCGGCCCAGCGCTCCTCGCTGATGACATCCATCGAGGGGCCTTCTTCGGCCCGTAGCTCAATGAAGGACGACATGCTCGCCATCATAACGAGAAATGTAAAAATAGAGTGCCCGATTCGTTCCATGCGAGATTCTCCGTGAGCGGTTGCCGCTTTGGAGAATATAGTCGTTCAGTGGGCAAGATTCACGCGAAAAACGGAAAAATGCGTGTACTGCTCTGTTCAAGCCTTGGAAAGCATCAGCAAGCTGTTAGTTGTTCAAGCACGATTCTTCGGTCGGTGAGCCTCCCTCAGAATGACTTGTAGGCTAAGCAAGGTCGCGGTCTTCGAAAAAGATCAGCGCTAGGAGCATTGCCGCGGCGCAATAGAGCAAGCTGTACAGCCCCGTCATCAGGAGATATTCCATAGGTACGGAGGATGAGCCCGCGATGGCCCCTTCTATCTCGTAATAGTCGAGCACGGGGAGCACGTTGGAAATCAACCGCCCTATGAATTTGACGTAAACGATGTCACCCACCGACGATTTCACAATCAACGGCGCCAAATGGCCCAACACGTAGATCGAGCCGCAGATAATCAAGTTGGGCAGCATGGGAAGCCGGGTCGAGATCGCCACGCTGATGGCCGCCATCACGACTGCCTCGAAAAACGCGAGGATCAAGCCGGGCACGATCCGTACAACTTCGATAAAACAATCCTGCCAAATGGGAGCTTCCTTGGCCGATTCACGCGCGTCGTACACGACTTTGTACGACACGGTTAGCAAAAAGACCGCACCCAAAATCAGGAACATCAACAAAATCGGCCAGACGATACCCAGGAACTTGCCAAAGATAAAGGAACGCCGGCCGACGGGCTTGGAAAGCACGGTGAGCGCGGTACGGCCTTCGATTTCATCGGCGACCGACACGCTGGCCGTCCAGAGGGCGAAAATAATCGCCAAGACTTTGATCGTGGTCATGCCCGAGGTTTTGAGCATCTTTACGTCTTCGCCGAACGTGTTGTAAGGCACATAGACGTAGAGCAGCAACGCGGCGATGCCGATGCCGATCAGCAGGATAAACAGCGGCTGCGAGATGGCTTCCTTGGACGTGGCGGCGGCAATGATCGATGCTTTCGGCGCCAACAGGTTGATTAGCAAATAACCCAAGTACAATCCAATGACGCCCAGCGCGGCCGTCTTCAAATAATGCACTTCAGGCATTTCAACGTCGCTCTCGAAGATGAGAGTCACCTTGCTGTCGAGATCGCTGTCGTTGGTGAGGTAGAGCTCCTCAACATTTTCTTCAAAACCACGGGGCAGATTCTCACCCGGTGACCATTTGTAAAGTTGATCGCCTTGAACTTCGATCAAAGGCGCGATGTACTTCTTGCCCTTCTCGACGTTGACGGCAACGTCTTGCTCGCTTTCGATGAAGTAGCTTTGCAGCTCGTCGGGGCGGAATGAAACGGCGAGCACTTCGTCTTGCGCGGCTGCGGGGACGGTGATCGTTTTCTCGACACGGCCCACGGAGCTGATGCGGCCGAGCGATTCAAACACCTCCGCGGGATTCATCGTCGGTGTCGCCAAGAGCGCCAGGATGCCCAGAGTGGTGAGCGTATAGGTGACCGGTAGGAGAATGCTTTCCTTGACCGTGCCGAAGACCGACAAAGCGGCTCGGCGATTGATCAAGTACAGCAGCCCCCACAAGAGCACGAGAACCACCAGCCCGGCGGTTGTGCCAAGCGAAAGCAGCCAAATGGGTTTAAGCCAAACAGAAAGATTCGACATGAAAACTGGAACCGCGGAGGATTAGTGTCGGATATCAAAAGACGAAAATTCGCCGGTGGCGGCGCGGCGGTCGACAGCAGTGCTACGGATATGATTTGCCATGCGTTCGGCCACTTCCTGCAAAAATGCTGTCAATTCCTGAGGTTGCCCCTCCGCGACTAGCTCAACCCGCCCGTCTGGCAGGTTTCGAACGAACCCGGTCACTTCAAATTTCCCAGCGATACGGGAAGTGGTGTACCGAAAACCGACCCCTTGCACGTGCCCAGAATAGAAAACCTGGCAACGCTGGCAAGCGGGGCTGGCCATCTCGCTCTTTCATGCTGATGACGGCTAAGGGAACCAAACCAAACTTTCATGATAACCACAAAATGCCCTGGCTTCCAGGCGGCCAGTGTTCCGGCCAGTTGAGGCAATTTGCGTGATTGGCTTTGACCTAACGTGCTAGTTTTCGTAGTTTTCCCCCGCCATGAGCCGCAAAACTGTACAAATCGGACTACTCATTCTGTTAGCGTTGCTCAGCCAAGCTGCGACTGCGGACGATACTGATCCCATTGTGCCGGAAGATGGTCTGCTGGTGCTGGCAAACGGCAGCATCATGGACGGGACAATCGCGAGGGACGGCGATTACTACCGTGTGCTCTTGGAAAAGGGAACGCTGCGAGTTCGCGCCGATCAAGTCGATTTCTTTTGCCAGACCATGGCCGAGGCTTATCAGCGCCGCCAAGCGCGACGACTGGGACAAATGCCTTCGGCCGATGCACACGTCGAGATGGCTCAATGGTGCCTGCAACACGAGTTGATTGAATTTGCGTTCGCGGAACTTGCCGCGGCACGTGAGCTTGATCCTCAGCACACTTTGCTCCCGATGATCGAGCGCAGGCTGGCACAAGCCAAAGAAATGGCGACTGCCAAAGCATTGACTCCGGCGCCAGTACCCATCGTCGATGAACAGGTTCATGAAGCCAATTCCGAGATGAGCTTCGGCGAGATTCCTCTCTGGGCACGAAGTGAATTCATTAAACGCGTGCAACCAATGATGGCCCACTCGTGTGCAAAGTCGGGTTGTCATTTGCCGAATTCACCACAGCAAATGAAGATCGATCGCAGCGCACTCGATGGCGTTGGTAATCCTGAACTCATTCACCGCAATCTCTCGGTCATCATCGCGGAAGTGAATCTCGAAGAGCCCGAAAAGAGTCGGCTCTTAACGATGGGAGCAGCCGCCCATGGAAACACGAAGGAAGGGCAATCGCGGCCACTCACGCCACATCAGCTAGAAATCCTACGGGCTTGGGTGACCCAGTTGTCCGTGGGTGAAGCGCCCATCAAGGAAGAACGCGAAGCTCAATCTCGTAGCAATCAGATTGTTGTGGGGGTGAATAGTTCTGCGCAGCAGGCGTATATGAAAGACGAACAAGCTGCCGCGGCATCAACGGATCCGTTTGATCCGTCGGAATTTAATCGCCAAAACACCCCCGAAGCGAAGGCAGACGAATCTACTTCTGAGCCTCAAGCTGTTGAGGCCCCGCCGACTGAGACGCAGCCGGTTGAAACTCCGCCGGTTGAGGCTGAGCCAGCGCCACACTAGGTAGCTGCGACGGTCCCCCGGAAAGAATCGATCCCGCGCGGCCCGGCGAATTCGAATAAGGGCCATCGGGCACGACTGGCGCACAGTCGGTGTAACTCTGGCACATACGGCAACCGCTCGCGGCGAGCAAAACCAACAGCGCGCAAGCATATTTTCCACGATCCATGGCAACGAATCCCCCCGGCTGAGCCATGAGCAAACGACGCGCGATCGCACGTCGAGAAAAGTGTACTTCTTGTGCATCGGCCGCCCGTGGCGTTTCAGGTGAGAGAAAACGGCATGCTAGCATTGCGACATGCCCAGTGCCGCGTAAATTCGTGGATCGGCCAGCGTGTCGGCGATGAATTTCGCCCCGGGAAATTGATGCGTATGCGAATGACCGTGGGGGACGGCCACCGTGTAGGCTTCCGCGGCAACGGCGGCGCGGCAACCGATTTGGCTGTCTTCGAGCACCATCATTTCTTGCGGTGCTACGCCATGCTTCTCGGCGGAAAGCAGATAGATATCAGGAGCTGGCTTGCCGTGTTCGATTTCATTGCCCGCGACGGTGAAAGCAAATCGGCCCACGAGATTGGACTGAGTGAGCACACTATCGAGAAACTCACGACCGCTGCTCGTGGCGATCGCCTTGGGGATGTTGGCTTGCTCCAACGCCCCAAGTAAGTCGAGCAATCCTGGCATGGGAGACAACCGAGTTCCCAACAAGCCATGCATGACTTCCATCGATTCGGTGGCGAGTGCGTCCACGGTATCGGTGAGGTTATTCCAGTCGATCATGATTTGCAGTGCTTTGTGCGACTGACGACCCATCATTTCGTTGAGAAGCTCGGGCGTAAACGCACAACCCCGGCGAGCGAGCACGACGCTCCCGACTTCCTGATAAAGTTCTTCAGTGTTGAACATCAGGCCATCGAGATCGAACACGACGGCACGCAACGGGGAAACTGGAATTGGATAGTCTTTCATATTTTGCCACAGAGCACACAGAATTCGCGGAGGGAAGAGTAATTAACTACCACAGAAACAAACTCTGTGATCTCCGTGTCCTCTGTGGCTAATCTCTTTCACTTTGCGATTTTAGGTTTCTGGCGTAAATCGTAAATTTTGTACCAAGGATTCTCATAAGCCACGGTCAACGGCAGCGGTGGGTATTCGGTCGTTAGAATATAGTCAATCTTGTTCTCTACCGCGATTTCACGCAGCCGGTCAGCCCCCAATTCCTGGACTGACCCGTAGGGGCCTATCTCACCAAATTCATCGACGGCGCCGAAGTAGACTTCCTGATAACGCCGCCACCACTCGACCATTGAGGCGGCATCTTGCGGCACATCTTTCCAACTGAAGTAAACAGGCCGCTCGGCAAACCAACGAAATGTTGACGCATGGCGTGGGATCAAGAAAAGTGCGTCGGGGGCCGTATGCCCTTTGGCCCACGCACAGGCATCTCGCCAAGCCAGTGCCTCGCGTGTTTCATGGCTTTCAACCGATGTGACATCGGCCCAACGCACGGTTGTCGTGAGCATCATCAAGCCAGCCGATCCCAGCACAGCCAAAATGGCAACGCTTCTTGCTGTGCGGTATGTGTCGTTAGCAACCGAGGTCAGGATGGCTCCTAAACTTAGCGCCAAGGCCAACGGCACGGCGATGTCGGCCAAGCGAAACCAATAGTATTTGAGCAGACTCGCCGAAAGTGCGGGCGAATTGATCGTGGCGAATTCCCACAGGAGCCCCAGCAGGCAGATCGCGACGCTTGCCCAAGCGAATAGCTGAATACGGCGAAGCGGCAAGGCGTTGGGTTGATCGGTTTGCGAGGAAAATCGCGTAATGAACGCGAACAGCGCTAACAGTATTCCGAAGCGAACGAACCGCTTGATCATTTGTTCTAGCGGCAGCCGATGGAGTGCCAAATGATGGGGCAAACGCTCAAACACATAGATTTGATTCGCCTCGTCGCTGATTTCCGGTGCAACTTTCGCGGTGAGTAACAATCCGGGAACAATGCCAGGTAAGGCCAGCACACCACCTAAGATCAACGAGGGAAGCATCGCAACTAACTTGGGGCGATTATCTTTGGACTCGAACAGCCAAACTGCCGCGGCGCAGATCACCGACCAACCTCCGACCAAGACATGAAACGCCGAGGCCAAACCGAGTAGCGGCCAAACGCGCTGCCAACGTCCGATCGCGAGTTCCGCGAGGCCGCAAAAGACAAACACATAGGCAAAGCACTTGCCTTCAACGCCCCCAATTACCCATTCGCCGGCGAGGTTGCCTTGCTCAATAAATGTGACGAAAAGCAGGGCGGTAATCACTGACAGCCAGCGAGTTGGCACAAGCCGGCTGCTCAAACGCTGCCACGACCAGGCCAGCGCCAGCCAACAAACAATTCGGCCGATCCAAGCCACCACCGGCAACGAGAACCAGCGCGTCAACCAGCCCAGCGTCCAGTAGAAAGTGAGATGAGCCTCAGCCGATTCGAGAAACAAATCCCCTGGGCACCAAGTGGGATTCCAATAGTGCTTCGCCTTGGTGAGATAATGCGTCTCGTTCACGTGCGGCACGGGGACACCCGCCGCAACGAAAAAAACGAGAAAGATGAGCCCGATTTCCAGCCAACGCTGCCACGCGGTTTGTGTGAGGTCCGTCGAATTCTGCGCGATGGCGTTCATGTTATCAGCGTAAACGGTGCTGGGCACAAATTGCAACTGTGCGGTGCCGCGAAATCTTGGAATGTCAAGGAACACGCCTCTCAGCGAGTGAACACTATTATCGCGATTCAAAGCAGCCGTTCAACGTCGATTCTTGGCCGGGGTGAATGTATTACACCACGGAGACACGGAGTTCTCGGAGAGGAACCACGAATGGGACGAATAGCACGAATAAGAATGAGGGGACAGAGGGCGTGCCACCCGCTGAGCTTGGCGAGGTTTGTCAGGTTTGCTTGGTTTGCAGCCCCCCTGAGCTCGCAAACCTGACTTTTCGCGCGAGCGCTGGGGTCCCAACTTTCGCGCCGAAAGTCTTGGGTTTTGTCACGTGGTCATGTCGCAAGTGTTGAAACTTCAAGCCCTTGCGAAATTGACACGTGCCAAAACGTGGCGACTTTTGGTCAAAACGAACGACAAGCGCGTTCCAAAACTCAATCAACATTTCCAATTGTCAAAGAACACGGCCTTTGCGGCGAGCGTGTATTTTAACCAATTGAGCCGGTTAAATCTTGGAAATTTTTGGCCATGTGAAGATGTATGAGCCACAGAGGACACAGAGAACACGGAGGAAAATTTGAACCGCTGATAGATGCTGACATGAAATGGCGTGATGATTTTAATGCCGGAGGCATGGCAGCTAATAGCCAGGGTGTTGAGGCAAGATGAGTTCCACGAATCTTGACGATACCCCTGGAAATCGAAATTTATCTTCCATCGGCCGAGAGATCGCCTACCAGGGGTGTCGTCCCTAAGGCTCCTCAAACACCTGGCTAATGCCTTTTATCCCTACGGGATATAGCGAAGAAAAGTGGTATTTCATGTCGAACACCTCTTGTGCTGCGCACACCGACACGAATCCGGTCGAGTTTTCACGTCTTCGGACCGATTTGCGGATGTCGTGTCGGTGCTACCCCTTTTTCTCTTCCCTGTTCTCTACTCGTGTCGCCTTCCCCAGAACCGCCTCTCTCCGAATCGGTGTCACCATCCCGAATGGGGCGTTTGGCAGAACTCGGCTGCATATCATCGAGCATCTTTCTCTGACAATTTTGCTTGTACTCCTGTGCGACGGGGCTCAGCTTGGCGTGTTCATCCCAAATCCAGAGTATTAAGTCCATATCGACCTCCCCTTTCGCCTCTTCGTCGAGCTTGCGCTGAAACCGACGCAGGTCGTCTAGGCTGACCCGCCCCGACAACAAGCATTCGTGGGGCAGGCCACTCGTCCAAGAGATTGCGGTATTCCATTGGTCTTGCGTCAAATCCGGCGGACATTTTGCGGCGAGCGATTGGATGGTCGCGAAAATTTGCGAGATCAGATCGGAGCGTTTTGGCTGCATCTCATCGAGCATGACTTTCTGAAATTGCTTTTTGTATCGCTCTCCAGCGGGAGTCAGTTCTGCAACTTCATCCCATATCCAGAAGATCAAAACCATATCGACCTTTCCCTTCACACGCTCCTCTAGCTCGCGCTGAAAACGACGCAGGTTGTCCAGCTTCCATTGGAAACGACGCAGGTCGTATGTGCTGCCCGCTCCTGACGTCGGCAACATACTCTGGTCTGTGAGCTTGCCTGTCCAGGAAACTGCGACCTCCCATTGCTTCTGCGTCATTTCCGGTGGGCATCTTGTGGAAAGCAACCCAATGGCCTTGCGAATTTCACTCGCAATCCGGGGATCGCTCAACTGCATATCATGGAGCATGACTTGCTGGAATTTCCGCTTATATTGCAGTCCATGAGGGTCAATTTTCGCAACTTCATCCCAGATCCAGAGGACTAAATCCATGTCCACCTTCCCTTTCGCCCTCTCCTCCAACTCGCGCCGCAAACCGCGCATGTCGTCCAGGTCGGCGCATCCTGGCAACATCGTGTTGCCCGTAAGTTGCAGCGTCCAATCAACTGCGACATTCCATCCGCGTTGTGTCATGTCGGGTGGACATTTCTTGGCGAGCGATGCAATAGTCATTTGCATTTGATCTCGAACCCACCTGGGCTTGCCTATCGTGTGGTCGACCCACGCCACGAATGCAATCACGATGCAGATCACGACCACCGCAATGATGCCACACCAACGCCAAAGTCGGCTCTGAGAATTTGACATAGTCATTGCCTTTCATCACAAACGGCGTGCGTGAATCTGGTAGTAGTATAACGCTTTATCTCAAGAAAGTCTTTCAGGCCGCTCGCGGAGCGATTCACTCATGAAGACTGGTCATGTCTTAGAAGTGAGAGTTATCGACCCAAATTCCATTTCTGAATAAGAGATGCGATTCATGTCGAAGACCTCTCGTGCTGCGCACCCGACACGAATCCGGTCGAGTTTTCACATCGTGGGTCCGGTTTGCGGATGTCGTGTCGGTGCTACCCCGCTACCTCGCTTCTCTCACGGCCTGTACTTAATCCACACGCAAGACGATTTTGCCTCTCACACCGCCGCGCTCGATGCGTCGGTGGGCCTCGGCGGCCTCTTGGAGAGGCAATTCCGCGCTGATGACAGGACGGAGCTGACCTCGCTCGACCAGTGTTGCAATGGTTGCTAAACGTGCAGGGTCTGGGGATGTAAAGACAAAATGGAGAGCTGCATTTTTGCTATAAGCGTTGAGCAGGTTGTGGGGTTGATCGTGGTCGACGATGCTGACTAATCGCCCCCCGAACGCAAGACAGTCGATGCTCCGATGGAATGTATCCCCTCCGACCGTGTCGATCACCACGTCCACTCCGCGGCCAGCAGTTAGCGACAGCGTTTCAGCCACAAAGTCCGTCGTCTTATAGTCGATTGTGTGACTTGCTCCCAACTCACGGACCAAGGATTCATTCGCACCCTGGCACGTGGTCAAAACCCTCGCACCGCTGATTGCCGCCATCTGAATGGCGAGCGATCCAACCCCTCCCGCTCCCGCATGGATCAGGACCGAGTCACCTGGTGAAATTCGTCCCCGCTCGAATAAGCACTGCCAGGCCGTCCCCGCAGCGAGCGGCAACGCTGCGGCCTCGACGTGCGTCAGCGTGCTCGGCTTTCTCACCACGACCGCTGCCGGAACAACATGCTGCTCCGCGTAGGTGCCGGCCCCGGCCAGCAGCGGGGTCATGTAGAACACCTCGTCTCCCACACCAACATTGTCGACACCCTCACCCACGGCCTCGACCACACCCGACGCTTCGCTGCCTAAGATCAACGGCAGTTCAACGCTGTCGGCGTAGTCGCCACGGCGCGTTTGGATATCGAGTGGATTCACACCCGAGGCATGAACGCGGACGAGCACATGCATCGGTGGTAGCGTCTGCGGGGAGTCCAACGTCTGATATTGCAATTGATCCGCGCCACCGAACGCTTCCAGGATGACTGCTTTCATGGATGTTCCTTTCGACTCAGGCTTACCCTAGGGGCAATTATCTCGCCCACAGCGGCATGCACAAGTCGACGTTTTTTGAGCGCACGGGGCGTAAAATGGGAGCAGAGGAAAGGCAACCACGAATCGAACGAATAGCACGAATCTAGGAACCGCTTATAATTAGCGATGAGTTACAAGGCGTAAGCCGTAGATTTCAAGACTCCCGACCCCTTATCTTTTGCCTTCTTTTTTTCTAGCCGGAATAATTTTTTCGATAACATGTATGGGCGTTGACATATAGCAAAACCTAATGAAACCCCCACATTAATGCGACTAGCAATGGCAAACAATTACGACGAACTCGAATTCGACTACAAGATGCATTTGCAGCTTTCTAACTTAAATGCGCACATTCAGTCGCGAAACAGAATGTCACTTACAGACGCAATGACATTTTTGCTGGTATTCACATCATTCTCGGTGTCGTTATTGCATTCGCAAGATTCAAGCAGCGAATTTAGCCCCACTGATAACATGATTAGGTTAGGAGCTATTTGGGATCAGCAAACAACATCATTACTCTCAGGCACATTTGAATGTCGCGTACTCCGAGTCAAAGTACCTCAAGAGCATAATATCACGAGAGATGAAGTTAGATCGCTTATCAAAGATCTCAGTCAAGATCTGTCAGCCGCTTCATTAACTAGGGTTTCAAATGCATTGGACCCCCGACTAATAGGTTCTGAAATCCCATGGTCTAACAAGACTTATGTATTTGATGGCGAAAGCGTGACGATACACGAATCGCTGTTGGGGGCGTCCGATCTGAGTAAAACTTTCACTAGACATAATGACTATGAAATTATCACGAGGGAGTTGAATTCGAGATCTTCCGAGCAAATATCCATAGGCGACCGCGGCTCCTTTATGGTGCACGTGCCGAAAATTTCAGATATGGTGTTCATACCGCCCGAATTGCTACAGCGGGAGGGTAAAATCATGCCAATTGAAGGCGATAATTTTCCAAATCGCTCACAAGTGTCCAGGGGTGATTTTGAGTCCGCAATTGTCGATACAACCTCAGGCTTTGTATACGAGTATCAACGGGGGACATATGGACAACTTTACTTCGAAGTCTTGCAATATCTTCCTACTACATTTGCTGGAAACATAATTTTGCCTGGGATTCAAATGCAGTCCAAATACCAGGGCGATCGCCTACGAAGCTTTGAGCTTAGGGTGATAGACCGTGCAGCACCTAACGAGGTAATCGAGGAAAGCGCTTTTGTCGTGAAGGCCAAGACTGAGAATGTGATCGTTGACCGCGTTGGCAGGAAGAAGCCCGTTGTTTCGACCGGCTTAGATGCAGAAGATGCAACCCAACTGATAAGCTTTGAGGAAGAGGACAAGAAAGACGAACTCAACTTTCCGCGAATTTTCGCCTTGGGACTCTTAGTTCTATTTCTGGTTCTATTTTTGTTTTTTGCTGTACTTCTAAAACACCATCGCAGACGTACTGCAAGTAAAAAGTTTGGTGGCTAGATATGGACATGTTCACCTTTCTTCTCCAGAAGAAAGGCAACCACGAATCGAACGAATGGCACGAATCGGTCGGGTAACACCGACACTTTGTCCGCAAATGGTTATCCATCCGCGTTGGTTGAGCCGGACACATGTCGGTGTGCGCAGCACAAGATGTTTTCGACGCACATCACCCCCAGTTCTTTTCGGCCACAAATGGAATTTTGAAGACGGAAAATCAGAAATGACGTGGTGACACTTATTTCCTAAAATCAATGCTCCATATCGGTGTATGGCTCGAATACTGTGATATGAACTAATTCTTCACCGTCAAAGACAAAATCTATTCCGCTTAAGGCATAAAGATAACACGTAGTTGGGCCGCCCTCCGTGTCGGAAGTAGAAATTGACGGCAGTGTTCCATATTTCTTGATGACGTCTTCTTTAGAGCTTGTCGCTCCAATGCCGCGGTCCGTTGTGCCAACGTACGGCTTATCAATTCCTTTATATCCGCTTGGCTTATATATGAACGTCACAGCAGCAATGCGCCCTTCCTGTTGGCCAACTGATATTCCCAATGTGGCGTTGCGAAGTCTCTTGTGAAAAAGAAACGGCTCGGATACCTCGATCCAAGCTCCCTGCAATTCTGAAATATCCTGTCCTATGTAACAATTCTTTATACCTGGCCAGCGCGAATCATATCGGCTTCATCATGTGACAGAGGCTCACTTTTCCAGGTAAAGATCGTCACAACAGCGAAACAAGCACATAACACGGTGATAATTAGAGCAGGTTGACGGAAGCTAAACTTCATCTTAATTATCGCCTTGTAGAGCGTTGCTGACCTCGTATAAAGCCAGAACCCATGCCTCTACACGTTGAATCTTGAGTTCCCGCATTAACTCATTGATTGGAAATCTCTGAATTCCTTGTTGACTTTACGGGCTAAACGGATCGATCTTTGTCGTATTAATATCGTCATTAAAGATTCTCCTCATGTTCCTTTGCGCGACAAGTATTTGCGAGACAGAAAAAAAGGGGGAGATTCATATTGGCGCAATGCCCAAATTTAGCTGGATCCCCAGAACTCGCAGAACTCGCCTGAGGATGACAAAGGCGAAATAGTCAGCCGTTACACAAACATCATTCGTGTCGATTCGTACTATTCGTGGTTTCCTTCCCACGTAGAACGTCACAGTATTGTAGAACTCCGACCTCACAGAGGTCGGCTACAGTCTCACAGAGATCGCGTACAGTTTTGGTCAGCCACAGAGAACGCGCCTAATACGCGTTTTCTTGCTTGAACACGACGAACACCGTTTGGAACAGAATCTTCAGATCCATCCACAGCGTCCACTCGCGGATGTAGCGGTGGTCGAATTCGATGCGGCGTTCCATCTTTTCGAGCGTCTCGGTTTCGCCGCGCCAGCCGTTCACTTGGGCCAGGCCCGTGATGCCGGGTTTGACTTTGTGCCGGAGCATGTAGCCATCGATCAGCGTGCGGTACTGTTCATTGTGTGCCGAGGCATGGGGCCGCGGGCCGACGAGTGACATGCTGCCACCCACGACGTTGAACAATTGCGGCAGTTCGTCTAGCGACGTCTTACGCAAGAATTTGCCAATCGGCGTGATGCGGTCGTCGTCTTTGGTGGCTTGGCGGATGTCGCTACCGTTGTCGCAGGTTTGCATCGAACGAAACTTCCAGACGAGGATTTCTTCGCCGGAGAGGCCGTAGCGTTTTTGCCGAAAGAAAACCGGCCCGGGTGAAGTGAATTTTACGAGCGCCGCGATCACAAACAGCGGCACGGCAAGTGCCGCCAGCAGCGAAAGCGAGACCACCAAATCAAAGCCCCGTTTGAGGACGCCGTCGATGCCCGAAATGGGGGTTTCAAACACGCTCACTACGGGCAGGCCATTGATTTGGTTCCAACGGGCGTGCAGCATCTGGAACACGAAAAAGTCGGGCACAATATAGACCGAGGCGGTCGTGTCGCTCAACTTACTGAGGTAGTCGCGAATTCGTTTTTCGGCGCGCATCGGGAATGTGATGAACACCATGTCGACTTCGCCTCGGCGGGCCAAGTCGGCAAGTTGATTGAGCGTGCCGGCGCTGGGTAGATCATGACCCAAAACTTCCTTGGTACGGCTGGTAGGGCGGTCATCAAAAAAGCCTGCAAGCTCCAAGCCCAGCTCGGGCGAGGCTTGAATATTCTGTGCAAGTTGCACCGCCAATTGATTTACGCCGCAAATGGCGAAGCGCTTGGTGTTGAAGCCGCGTTTCCGCATGTTCTTCAAGAACATCAAGAACACCACGCGGCAACTGCCCATCGCCATGGGCGTCAGAAAGAGCCAGATGATTTTCGATTCGTAACTGATGTGGGCGTTGAACTGGGTGAGCAAACCTATGCCCAACACCAGCGGCGCCGTGTAGATCCAGTTGAGCAGCATGCACCACAATTCGAGATACAACCGCGAACCACGCCAGTTGCGGTAGAGCCCACTCATCTCGGAAGCGATCAAGTGCATCAGGAGCGTCGTCGCGCTAATGACGGCCAGGTCTGAGCTGTCGGTCCCCAACGTGTATCGGAGCGCCAACAGAACGCTGGTAAAAATTGCCACCGAGTCGATCAGTCGATAGGCGATGCCCAACATCGAGCGGTGAGTGCGTACCTGATAATCTGTCGAAGTGCCCACGGCCATGCTTCCGGGTCAAGGGGTGAAAAGGATGCGTGGCGGAAAATGAGGCACCACGGCTTGTGCAAGTTTACGTCCCCAAATTGAGGTAGGCGGCGTGATTTCGCGTAAGCGCAATTCATGTTGCGAAAAAGCAACAATCCCCAAAAACGCAGGGAACTAGCGAGGCCTTCCGTGCGTCAGATTTTTTGACATTTTGCGCGTGACACGACTCGGGTGGACCTTGTGTGCCATCTGACGTAGAACACACGTTTCACGCCCGACGTAGTTTCCCTGACGGCAGCAGGAACTGTTCTTTGAGGCACATTCCCACGATGATTTTGCACGACTTTATTTACCGATCTAGGCTTTTCCGAATTTTGGCTTTTGCCAGTTTGTTGCTCGCTATGACGACGCCTTTGTTCGCTGCGGATTCCAGTGAGAACCACAAATTGGCGAGTAAGCTGTTTGAGGAAGGCAACTTTCAAGAAGCGTTGGAAGCCTACGCCGCCGTGCTGGAAAATAACACCGCCGACACCGCCCATCTGGTGGCTAGTGTCGAGCGCTCGCTTGAGTGCTATCAGCGCTTGAACCGCGTGCAGGAAACCGACGTCTTCTTGGAATCGACGGCCAAGACTCATGCGGACAACTGGCAGGTGCTCGCCGCCGTGGCGCAGGGGACGATGAACCAGATTCATCACGGCACGTTGATCGGCGGCCAATTTGAACGCGGCGTCCACCGCGGCGATACCGGCAAGGTGGTCAATGCCGAAGCGCGTGACCGCGTGCGCGCGTTGCAACTGTTTCGGCAAGCCTATCGCTTGCTCGACGCAAGTCCCGAGGAACAAGGATCCTCAAAAGCCTTTTACTTTATACAGAATTTTGCGCTCGCGGTGCAGCGGGGCAACGACACCAGCCAATCTTGGCGATTGCAGGAGCTGACCGATCTCGAATTTCTGCCCGACTACGAAGAGGGTTGGAATCCACGGTTTGCCCCGCCGATTGGCGCACCGGTCGATGAAGCAGGTCAGCCTGTGTTTTATGGTCAGGCCACCTCGTGGGAAGCGGCAAAGAACGATGGCGAGCGGTGGCGATGGTTATTGGCCCAAACGGTTGAGTGGCAACCGAAGCGTAAAGCCTATGAGCTTGCCACGCGGGCCGACTTTTTGCTTTCGCAATTCGGCGTACAAACTTTGGCCGATTATGGCTGGTGGTTTGGACGGCAGGAAGTCAGCGGTGATTCGAAAGACACCGGCACGTTTGCGCTGCACACACTGACCGATGAGGAAACGATCGCGCGGCTCGCGACTGGCATTCAGCGGTTCAAACTGCCCGACGAACAGAACTATATCAAACTGTACGAACAAGCCGCCACGGCCGCGGCCGAGCATGAAGGAAGTGCCTATCTCACGCGTTGGGAGCAAGTGACAAGCTCGCTGGCCAGCATTTTTGAGAATCGCCGGCAGTATCCCCGCGCGGCTGAGTTTTGGGCTCAACTTTCGCAGCGCGGCCTCAACCAACAAGGGGCCCGCGAGCGCTACTTGCAGATCACCGCTCCCTGGGGACGCTTTGAACCCGTCTCCTCGCAACCTGCCGGTACGGGGGCAACGTTTGATTTTCGCTATCGCAACGGCAAACGGGTCAGCTTCGTCGCGCAGAAGATTGAAGTCAAAAAGTTGCTTGACGACGTGAAGGCGTATCTCAAGTCGAATCCCAATCATCTCGATTGGGAGCAATTGCAGATTGAGAATTTCGGCTATCGGCTCGTCACGAAAGATCAGAAAAAGTACGTCGGCGCGGAAGTCGCGCGGTGGAGCTTGGACCTGCAGCCTGCGGAGAAGCACATCGACCGCCGGATTTCAGTCACAACGCCGCTGCAAGAGCCGGGGGCTTATCTGGTGACCTCGACGATGGCTGGCGGGAACAGCACAAGCATCGTGTTGTGGATCAACGACACGGCGATTGTGAAAAAACCACTCGCTGGGGAAACTCTTTATTACGTGGCCGATGCGGTTTCGGGCCAACCGGTCGCCAAATGCAATGTCGAATTCTTTGGCTACTGGCAGCAGCATCTCGACGCGAACCGCTTCAAAATCGAAACCGTTAATTTCGCCGCGAACACCGATGCCAACGGCCTCGCGAAGATCAAAGCCGACGAGGCCAACCGACGGTATCAGTGGTTGGCCGTCGCCACGAATCCTCAGGGACGATTTGCCTATCTCGGGTTTCGCAACATTTGGGGGGGTGACTATTACGACCAGGAATATCAGCAAGTCAAAGTCTTCACGATCACCGATCGACCTGTTTACCGACCGCAACAGAAAGTTCATTTCAAATTCTGGGTCGCCAATGCGCAGTATGACATGTCGGATGAATCGCGGTTCGCGGCCAAGTCCTTTCAAGTTGAGATTCGCGATCCTAAGAACGAGAAAGTCTACAGTTCGCAGTTGATCTCCGATTTGTACGGCGGGCTGTCGGGAGATTGGGAAGTCCCCGCGGGAGCGACGCTAGGGCAGTACCAGATTAACGTGGTGAATCACGGCGGCGGGACATTCCGAGTCGAGGAATATAAGAAGCCCGAATTTGAAGTGTCGGTCGACGCGCCGAAAGAGCCGGTGCAATTGGGCGAGACGTTCACCGCTAAGATTACGGCCAAGTATTATTTCGGCTCGCCGGTGGTGAATGCCAAAGTTCATTACAAGGTGCTCCGCACGAACCACACCGATGCTTGGTTCCCACCATCACCGTGGGATTGGTTGTACGGGGCCGGTTACGGTTGGTTCTCGGAAGATTACAGTTGGTATCCCGGCTGGGCACGCTGGGGATGCGTGGCCCCCTCGCCGTGGGCATTCTGGCGAAATCCCGCGCCACCGGAAGTGGTGGCCGATCAGCAAGTTGAGATCGGTCCCGACGGAACGGTCAATGTCGAAATCGACACGGCCCTGGCCAAGCAGTTGCATCCCAATCAGGATCACAGCTACGAAATCCAAGCCGAGGTTGTCGACGAATCACGACGGACGATTGTCGGTACGGGCAAAGTGCTCGTTGCGCGCGAGCCGTTTAAGGTCATGATTTGGACCGACCGTGGCCACTATCGTACGGACGACACGATCACCGTGGGCGCCGCGGCACGCACACTCAACGGCAATCCGGTCGCTGGGAAGGGCAAGCTGCGTCTATTAAAAATTACGTACAAAGACGCCAAGCCCGTTGAAGCCGAAGTCGGGCGATGGGATTTGGAACTCGGTGAAACGGGGCGGGCCGAACTTCCGATCAAGGCGTCCGAAGAAGGGCAGTATCGCTTGGCGTTTGAGTTGACCGACGCTCAAGGTCGAACCGTCGAGGGGGGGCAAGTCTTTACGATAGCGGGTGCGAATTTCGATGGTTCGCAGTTCCGATTCAACGATATTGAGATCGTGCCTGACCGACGGACCTACGAGCCTGGCCAAAAGGCTGTTTTGCGAATCAATACAAACAGTGTGGGTTCGGCGGTGCTGTTGTTCCTGCGGCCAGCCAATGGAATCTATTTGCCACCGCAAATGGTGCAACTCGTGGGCAAGAGTACGCTCGTTGAAGTTGATATCGTGGCCAAGGACACGCCCAATATCTATGTGGAAGCGGTCACGGTTCACGGCGGTCGGATGCACACGGTCGTGCGTGAGTTGTTCGTGCCACCCGTTTCGCGCGTGCTAAATCTGGAAGTGCTGCCTTCGGCCAAAGATTACTTGCCCGGTGAAACGGCAAAGGTTTCGCTCAAACTTACTGACAGCCAGGGGAAGCCGTTTGTTGGTTCGTTGGCGCTAGCCGTTTATGACAAGGCACTCGATTACATCGCCGGCGGATCGAACGTGGGGGACATACGCGAATTTTTCTGGAAGTGGCGGCGACATCATCAGCCACAAGGAGAAACCAATCTGCAAGGGATGAGCTACGAAGTCAGCCCGCCTAATAAGCCAACGATGCAAAACTTGGGAATTTTTGGTGAAACCGTGGTCGATGAAATGGCCACCAGCGACGGCCGCGAATGGTTTCAATCGCAGCGTGGTCAACAACGGATGATGCTCGGAGTGGAAATGGCGGCACCGATGGCCGCAGCTGCGCCGGAAGGCGCGATGGCCAAGGGAGGCATGGCGGTAGCGGACTCGAGCGCGACGACGTCGGATGCAGTTCTGGTGGTTCCGACGATTCGTGAAAACTTTGCCGACACGGCGTTCTGGAAAGCGGCCCTGGAAACCAATGCCGAAGGGATCGCAGATGTTGAGTTCCCCATGCCGGATAATCTCACCACTTGGCGGATTCGCTCGTGGGGCATGGGGGCCGGCACGCGCGTGGGTGAAGGCTCGGCGGAAGTCGTCACGCGCAAGAATTTGATTGTGCGATTGCAAGCCCCACGTTTCTTTGTCGAGCGTGATGAAGTCGTGCTTTCGGCCAACGTGCATAACTATCTGGCAACCGAAAAAGAAGTGCGCGTTCGGCTCGAACTGGAAGGCGACACCTTGGAAGGCCCGCCGGAACTAGAACAAACTGTGACCATCGCGGCGAACGGCGAGCAACGGGTCGATTGGCGCGTGAAGGCCGTGCGTGAGGGACAAGCAACAATTCGGATGTCGGCTCTTACCGACGAAGAATCCGACGCCATGCAAATGAGCTTCCCCGTATTAATCCACGGCATGCTCAAAACGGAATCGTACACGGGCGTGATTCGCCCCACGGAATCGAAGCGGGATTTCGCGATTACGATTCCCAGCGAACGACGCGCGGAGCAAACGCGGCTAGAGATTCGCTACACGCCCACTTTGGCGGGTGCGATGGTCGACGCCCTGCCCTACCTGATCGACTATCCCTACGGTTGCACCGAGCAAACGCTTAATCGCTTTTTACCGGCCGTGATGACCCAGCAAGTGTTGCGTGATATGGGTCTCGATCTGAAAGCCATTCAAGAAAAACGGACCAATCTCAATTCCCAGGAAATCGGCGACGACGCGGAGCGGGTCAAGGGTTGGAAACGATTTGACGACAACCCGGTGTTTAGTGATACGGAGTTGGCTGCGGTTGTCACGGCGGGTGTGAATCGGCTCACCGAGATGCAGCTTGCTGATGGCGGTTGGGGATGGTTTAGTGGGTTGGGTGAACAGAGTACTGCTCACACCACGGCCACGGTCGTGCGTGGTTTGATTCTTGCCGAGAAAAACGGCGTGGCGTTGGTGCCGGGAGTTTTGGATCGCGGGTTGGCATGGCTGGAGAATTATCAGGCCGAGCAAGTCCGCATGATCGAGAACTACGCCATCGAGCAAGCCAAACCCGTGGCGGTACGGACCGGCATTCGCACCAAGCCCAAGGCCGACAATCTCGACGCCCTGGTGTTCATGGTGCTCAGCGAGCAACCGGTCACGCCCCCCAATCCCGATACGGTCGACGTTGACACCATGGATAAGATGCGCGAATTCCTGTATCGCGATCGCACGGACTTGGCGGTTTACAGCTTGGCGACTTTCGGCGTAGGACTGCACGCGCAAGGTGAGTCTGAAAAGCTCGCGATGGTGATGCGCAATCTGAGCCAATACGTCGAACAAGATGAAGAGAATCAAACGGCCTGGTTGAATCTGCCGCGTGGGTTTTGGTGGTTCTGGTATGGGAGCGAGTACGAAGCTCAGGCGTATTATCTCAAACTGCTATCGGCGACCGATCCCAAGAGCGAAGTCGCTCCGCGGATGGTGAAGTATCTGCTCAACAATCGCAAACACGCGACTTATTGGAACAGCACCCGCGACACGGCTTTAGTGATCGAAGCGTTTGCTGACTTCCTCAAAGCGAGCGGCGAGAACAAGCCGGATGTCACGATCGAAGTTTGGATCGACGGCCAGCAACGGCAGCAGATTTCCGTCACGCCGGAGAATTTATTCACATTTGAAAACAAGCTCGTCATCACCGGCGAAGAACTGGCTGCCGAAGAGCATACCGTTGAGATTCGCAAGCAAGGGGATTCGCCGGTCTATTTCAACGGTTATCTCACCAATTTTACGCTGGAAGACAACATCGCCGCGGCAGGTTTGGAACTCAAAGTGAACCGGCAATTCTCTAAGCTCACCCCGGTTGAAGCCTCGAAGACCGTCGCGGGGGGGCAAGGCCAAGTTGTCGAACAACGCGTTGAGCAATTCGACCGCGAGCCACTGGCGAATTTGGCGGAAGTGAAAAGCGGCGATCTCGTGGAGGTGGAGCTTATCGTCGAGAGCAAGAACGATTACGAATATATCTTGCTCGAAGACATGAAAGCCGCGGGATTCGAGCCGGTCGAAGTGCGGAGTGGTTACAACGGCAACGAGCTGGGGGCTTACATGGAACTCCGCGACGAGCGCGTGTGCCTGTTTATCACACGGCTCGCTCGGGGACGGCATAGCCTCACGTACCGGCTCCGCGCCGAGATTCCGGGCCGCTTCAGTGCCTTGCCCACCAAGGCCTCAGCAATGTACGCGCCGGAACTTCGGGGCAATTCCGACGAGATCAAATTGCAGATTGCTGATTGAGAAATTAAATATGGGGTGAATTTAACCACAAAGCCACGAAGGGCACAAAGAAGAAATGGAACCGCGGATGGGCGCTGTGTACGCTATTAAATTCATAATCGCTTGTTAGCGAAGATGAGCGGTTAATTTTTTGTGTGCTTCGTGTCTTTCGTGGTTACAAATCTGCAAAACTGGTACTAGGCTTCGCTCGGCACGACGGCAGGTTTTCTCGCGAGGATTTTTGCGAAACGCATTGCCGCGCGAGCTTGTACGCGAAAATCGAATTTGTGGTGAGATAGCGTTTTCCCAATCGGCGTGGTTCGCTGCACGCGCGGAATAGCCATTCGAGACCATTACGCTGCATCCAAGCCGGGGCCATCTTTTTGGTTTTGGCATGGAAATCAAACGCCGCACCGACGCACAATTGCACGGAGCGAATGCTTTCGCGGTGCTCATAGGCAAAGTGCTCTTGCTTGGGGCTTCCCAAGCCAATGAACACAAACTTGGCGCCGCTCGCATTGATGCGTTCGACGACCGCGCCATCTTCGGCAGGAGTCAGCGGACGAAACGGCGGTGATTCGGCTCCAGCAATCACAATCCCTGGAAAGCAGAGTTCGAGTTCGGCGATCAATTTGTCGAGGACTTCACGATTGGCACCGCCGTATAAATAAATGGGGGTGCCTTCGACTGCTGCCCGTTCGCAGACGCGGCGCATCGTTTCGGGTCCGTAAACACGCTCCTGCATGGCGGTGTCGTAAAGCATATTCAACGCCCAACGCACCGGCTGACCGTCGGGTGCAACAATGTTGAAGGAATTCACCCGCTGCTGAAGCTCCTTGTCGGTGCTCGCGCACACGACCGCGTGCGCGGCGTGAAAGGATGCAATGGCGGGGATATCGTGGTGCGCGGCTTCAAACAGCCGGTCAATCGTTTCCTGATAGTTGGTAGCGCTGACGGCGACCCCCATCAAGTCATAACGATTGGGCCAACGTATCGATGTTGCTTCGGTCATGGATGGTGTCCTGATGGCATTGAGAAATTGAATCGGGTTGCCGAGCTACTGCACCTTGGGTCTGCACGACGCTCGCGTAGATGTTCATGAGCTGCTCGTAGTTGGCGGCAGCGGTGTATTTGTGTTCGAATTCGGCACGGGCTTGCTCGCGCATGGCAGCGGTGTTGGGAGCATCAGCCACAATGCGTTTGACCTGCACAGCAAGGTCATTGGCATTACTCGGTTCGAAATGCAGACCTGTACGCTCGTGGCCGATCATTTCCGCCATGGCTCCCAGCCGCGAGACGACCGCCGGGGTGCCCACGGCCAAGGATTCGATCAGCGTCTTGGGACAGCATTCGTACCATTCGGAAGGCATCACCAGACACGTTGCCGCTTGCAGATGGCGAAGAACCTCGGGGCCTGATTGCCGTCCGAGCCACTCAATGCCGTTGTTTTTGGCAGCGTGCTCTTGCACCAGTGGCGCGAGCGGGCCATCGCCTAAGATTTTCAGTGGCAAAGTTTCGCTTAAGCGATCCCAAGCTTGGAGCAACGTGGCGATTCCTTTTTCCGGTGCGAGGCGACCCACAAACAGGGCGTAGCGTCCGGCTCCATCACCCACCCCGGGATCGGGCGAGAGGAAATTTGGCTTCACCGTGATCTTGTTCGCTGGTAGCCCACCCTCGACAAACTTCCGAGCAGAAAAATTGCTGAGCGCGACAAAACGATCCACCGTGTTTCGCCAAGTGCCTAGCAGCCGATGCGCCGTGGTCATGGCAGCAACCATACCCGTGGCAAGGCGGCTGGAACGGTAACAGCCGTGTATGACGCCGGGCAACGCTACTGATTTCCCGAGACAATCTTCACACGGCTTGCCATCGCGATAGAACGTGCTCGCCGGACAGAGCAGCCGGTAATTGTGAAGTGACTGGACTATGGGAACATGTTCATTCTTCGCCGCATAATACGCCGCCGGCGAAATGAGTGGAAACGTATTGGTGAAATGCACGACGTCGGGGCGCTCGTTGCGGAGCAACTTGGTGATTGAGCGATAGCTGTCGCGGTTCCAAAACGTTTTGGTCGCCAGTTCGAGGCGACTCATTTGCTCGACGTCGTCGTTGTGAACGGTGTAGCGTACGACTTCATGGCCATGCGATTCCAATAGCGCGGCCTCATCGGCAAAGACTTGGTCTTCGCCGCCGGCCTGTTGGTAGTGGTTGTGACACAGAAGAATTTTCATGACCGCGCTGCTCCTCGCAGCATGCCGCGCAGACGGTGCTTCATACGAGGTGCCCAGTCGTACCAACCGTTGAGCTTACCGGCGAGCGTAAAGCTGGTGTCCCAATCGAACACGCTGATTCGTCCCCAGCCGAAGGGATCGCGGCTTGCGTCCACGAGCGATGATTCGGTTGTCAGTGCGCACGATGCGCCAGAATCTCGCGCGGCGGTAAGCAGTTCCGCACTTGCATAACCGGCCGCGGGATTTCCGAACGGCAGCGAAAACATCGGACGCTCGACGCAAAATCGCAGCTTCAAGATTTCCGCAGAATGCTGCATCTCGTCGGCGAACTCGGCGACGTGCTGACGAAAATCGGCGTGCGTATGGGTATGCGTTCCTAAATCGATAAGGCCCGAGTCCAACATTTCAGTGCATTGGTCCGTGCGAATCGGACGGTAGTGATCCCCAGGAACTTGTGAAGCAAATTCTTGGCCCCAGGTATCAAAGGGAAACGGTGCATCGCCATCCAAATACGCGGTGCTCAAAAATAATGTGGCGGGGAGGGAAAGTTTCTGCAAAATCGGCCAAGCATGGGTATAAACCGATTCAAAACTATCATCAAACGTGACGACGACCGACTTTTCGTGAAGGGTCTTACCGCTGTCGTGACAAGCCAGCATTTCGGAAAGCGAGACAAATTGAAATCCACGTGCTCGTAAGCCCGTGAGTTGCTCGCGGAAGTGCGCGGGGGTCGTGTTGAACGGCGGTGCCGGAACGCCGGGTGTCAGTGGCGCTATGCGGTGATACATCAGAATGCCAAACGTGTCGGTAGCACGTCGGCCGCAACATCGCGATAACGTGCCGCCAGCCTGGCTGAGAACACGCATGGCGAGTTCGTTAGCACGAACCTTCAAAGTCGGCCGCCAGGATTCGACCGGCACTGTAGGAAGAGCCACCAATGATTTGTTTTGAGCAATCATGGGAGTCTCTTGGATTTTGGTTTGTCCAGTGCATAGTCGACCGCCAGGCGGATGCGCTCAGCGACTTGATCAATCGCCATACGAGCAACGGCCTGCCGCGCACGTTCACCCATTTGCGGCAGTTCATGGCGTGCTTCGTAGGCCAGTACAAGCTTCTCGTGCAAATCGTCGATTTCAATCGGATCGCAAACCCAGCCGTTCACGCCTTCCTCGACAAGCTCGGATTCGCCGCCATAAATCGAGCCAATCACGGGCAACCCCGCGGCCATCGCTTCCTCAAACGCCAACGAGAAGCAATCTCTGAGCGTCGGAAAGACAAACACATCGGCGGCAGCGCAAACTTTGGCGAGGTCCTTTCGCGGGACGAAGCCCAGCACGCGCACATTGGTCAACCCGGCTTCGGCAACCTCGGACTCGAGAAACTTGCGATCGTTGCCTTCACCGGCAAAGAGCAGTGTGGCATCAACATTCGATTTTCGGCAAAAATCATTCCAGGCCCGGAAGAGATTGTCGGTTCCCTTGAACTTCACGATCTGACCAACGTAGAGATAGCAGACACCAGAAATATTGTGCTGCTGGCGGAACGTTTCTCTCTCGAAATCGCTCACCGGTTGATCGAACGACTCAAGATCAAGAGCTTGGCCAACCTCAAAAATGCTTTCCGCTGGAACCTTAAGACTCTCCAGATATTGGCGAGATTGCACGCCATTGCAGATATAAGCATCGGGAATAGATCGTAACAGTTTGCGAACCAGTCGTTGTGACCGACCGATAAACGATTCGGTATGGTTGGTTCCCTCGTTGTAGACGATCAGCTTATGACCCGTCAGCTTGGCGGTGAGCGAGGCAAGGAGCGTGCGCACGCCGAATTCGTTGCTCAGCACCACGTCGGGCCGAAACTTAAACATGTCGGGAACGATACCGACGGGCAGATGCACTTCTTTGTCGACGACGCATTTTTGATCTTCGCCAAAATTTTGCCGCCGCATGTATTTGAGCGAATAACTCTGCTTCGTGTTGAAGCCGTCGGTTGCTGTTACGTCCCACAGCCGATCGAACTCGCGATCGATGCACGTGAAGACTTGAAATTCCCAACCCGGCGTGGCCGCCAATTCACGATACAACGGCACACGGTAAGGCGTGTTTTCGTTGGTGAGCAATGCTACGCGCAGCGAACGACGCTTTGACGTTCTCATGGGTGCAACGGCGGATGGCAATTCCAATTGTGCGGTCATAAAGCAGCGAGCCTTTTGTCGGAGCGAGCAATTTCGCTCTGGTGCCAGTAGAGCGCGAGCAACCATAAAACGGTGTGCGTGCGCGGCATCGGGCCGAAAAGTAGCGACTCGGTAAGGCCGGCGACGACGAGGATCACCAGCACGAGCGCGGGGAAAAGTTCGCGGTAACGGATCACATTGTCGAACAAACCCAAAAACATCGCGGCGAGAAGTAAAGTTCCCACGATGCCCGTGGTGAGCATCACATTCAGAAACGTGTTGTGGGCGTGATGCAGTTCGCCCATTTGATAGCTGTTGCCGTTGTACTCGTAGAGGGCTTGCCGTGAGCAGCCGTAGCCATAACCCCAGAGCGGAGACTCTCCAATTTGCTTAAGCACAAAGGGCCAGAATTCCGTTCGCCCGGTTACGTTGTAGATTTCTTCCTGCGTGCCGGAACGTGAGGCGAGTGTGAGAACATCTTTCCCGCGAACGGAGACCAGCCCGCAGGCAAAGACAAAAACTAACACGGTTCCAGTCACTGCCCCCGTCAACGCCAGTTTCAATACTCGTTCGCGTGGTGCCTTCATTAAAATTGCGAGACCGATGATGCCGAACGCCGCAAGAAACGACGTGCGACTCTGGGCCGACGCGATCGTGACAAGGCCGATCAGAATTGGCAGCAGTGATTGTTTCCAACGCATGAAACGGCAATCCACAAGCGCGAGCGTAGCCGCGATCAGCCAAACACCCTGGAAACCCAGCTGTTGGGCATCGCCTCCCACACGGTATTCGATTTCGCCCCCAGCTTCATAAGCGGAGCGTCCGATTGAAGGGACCAAATAATAAAGCGACCACGCCATCACGATGAACGCCAGGGAAGAGACAAAAATCGTGATGAGGATTTGCTGCTTCTCAAGTTGGGCCAGCAAGGCCGGAACAAACAGAGCCACGCACAGCAGTACAATGCAAGCCGTCGCAGCATAGGATGGCGAAATCGCGATGGGAACCGTGGCCAACGCCCAGCCACAAAACAAGAATGCCCAGGCACCAGGAAAATTTAGCAGAAAGGAATAGCTGGATCGCCAATAAACCAACCCATAGAGCCCACAGGCAAAGCAAATCGCCAGCCGCATTAAAAGTTGCCAATCGAGTCCAAACGTCTCATCGGCATTGGGGCGGAAGTCGTAGCTGGGAATAATCAGCAACACGAACAACAGCAAGCAACTCAGCCAAGCCGGTGCTTTTGCGGGAAGAACCTTTTCGTGCAGCGGTTGGGTCAATCGCAAGGCGGCGGAGCTCATGAATTGGCCTCTTCCGCCGGTGTTGCATTAGGCAACGAATTTGACCGCACGTTCAAAATGATGGCGGCGAATAAAAGCAATGTGCTCACTGTGTAGCCAGCCAGCGCGCCTAAGGGAATGCTCAGTTCGGCCCAGCGATCAAACGCCAAATAGACAAATACGCACATCACTACGGCCCCCACGAGCCGCGTGTAAACTCCCAAAATGGCTTTGTTGCGTCCTTGCAAAAAGGCTTCCGCCACGCGGCCGCAGCCAGCCACGGCATAAGCAGGCAGCAGCACCAAGGCGAGTGGTACAGCTCCGCGAAAATCTGGTCCAAAAACCAACACCATCAACGGTTCCAGTACGAGCGCAAACGCCACGACAGCAATCAGCTGTACCCCCGCAATCAAAGCTGCGGATTTTGCCACGTGGCCTGCCGTGGGGCGTCGTTCACGGCGTGCTCCGGCATTGAAAGCAAATAGCGACAAAGCAATCGGCACCACGAGCAGCAGATTGGCCGCGGGTACGGCAGCGGCATAATACCCTTGAATTGTGAAACTGGTGAGCCACATGAACAGAAAAATGTCGAGCCGGTCACAAAGGTCCGAAACTAAGACATTGAGAGCATAAGGTCGGCCGCGATGCAAAATTCGCTGCACAGTGGGGCCATTGCGAGTGACTGAAGGTTCTTCTGCAACCGATCGTGAAAGCCGTTGATAAAGCAACCCCATCAAAGGCGAAGCGGCAAACAAAATCGAGGCTACAAACGCCGTATGAGCGCCGCAGGCCCAGGCGATTCCAAGCAATAGCGGAAAGGCAACGCCAGCAGCAAGGCGGCTCATGTTGTAGCGGCGGAAATCTCCCCGGCCATGATCGACCGACAGCCATAACAGACGAACATGCTCAAACGGCAGAAACAACGAACACAACAAACAGAGCGGGGCCAGATATCTTTTGTCGGGCGGTAGGGCTGTGAAGGCAAGCACGGCGACAACCAGCATCGTTCCAAAGCCAGTGAGCATTCCCAAACGCCGGGTCGAGTATATCAATCCCACCGCATCTTTGTGCTTCCGTGCCGCCCAACGCGCGACGGCGTATTGGGTACCCAACATGCCGACGTAAATCAAAGTTTGCGTGTAAAACACGGCCGTCGCGTATTGCCCCCGTCCATCCGGGCCGAGCATGCGCGCGAGAAATACGCCCTGCAGCGTCATGAAGCCAAACAGCACGAACGAAGTCACGACCGTGGCGAAAATGTCGCGCGAGATATACTTCTGCAATGCCTCGACAAGCGATTTGCGTCCACGACCGATCAGGCCGACGCCGTCGGTCATGTCAGCCTCGCCAGCGAGGGCGGCATATTGCGGCGGGTTAGATGACATGTCTTTTTACGAACGGCGAAAGTTTACCGGGCACCCTTGCAGAATAAGACAGAAGGAATCGTCAGTAACAGAAGTTTCACATCCTGAAGCAAACTTCGTTTTTTGATGTATTGAATATCCATCCGAACCCACTCGGCGAATGTCACACTGGAACGTCCAGAGACTTGCCAGATACATGTAATTCCCGGCGTGACGTCGAGTCGATGACGATGCCACGACTCGCATTCGTCCGATTCCTCAATGGGAAGCGGGCGAGGCCCCACAAGAGACATATTTCCCAGTACCACATTGAACAGTTGAGGAAGCTCATCCATGCTCGTCGTCCGCAACAGTTGTCCAAATCGTGTCACACGAGGATCGTGGGTGAGTTTGAACGCGGGACCATCTTGCTCACTGAATTGGCGGAGCATCGCCTTCTCGGCATCAGCCCCAACTCGCATCGTGCGAAACTTATATATCGGAAAAGGCTTGCCTCCGAGCCCTGCGCGTTTTTGGACGAACAAAACGGGTCCCGGCGAGGATAGTTTCACCAACAGGGCCGCAATCAGCAGCACGGGTGACAAAATCACAATCATGCAGAGCCCAACGGTCAAATCGATGACTCGTTTCCATCGCGGCGTCTTCGCGGCAAACAAGGTTTGCATTGGATGCACGGAAACCGCCGAGCCGACTGCTTCTTCCTCGGTATCGAAAACAGGATTGCCATCGAGATCAAAATCCGCGGGGTAAACATACACTTCGTAGCTGATCGTGCCGCCAGCCGCGCGATATTTCTCGCACACGTCACGTGCCACGACATGCGCGCCGGCTTCGGGCGTATCGGGAAGAATCACGCCAATGCGGCCATCCTCGAGATACCCTTTGTCGTCGGTGATGCGCAATCGCTCGTGCAAAATACCGGCCAGTACGTGTACACCCTGACCGTCGCAATCGAGTTTGCCGATCGTGATCGCCAGCAGGCAGAACGGAGTATCACTGCGGTTTGCTTGAAAGCGGGCACGCTCCAAAAAGTAGAGCAGCCGATTCACCGAAAGCAGGTTGTCGTGATGAATTGTTCGGCCCGGAGTCGCTCCGAACCCGCTCCTGAATCGTTCTAGGAGCATCGATAGTAGTGCCATGTTCAATCAATGTTGCAAATTCAATCGTGGGGAGTATCAAGTGCCGAGCCGCCGGCAGAACCCTATTGGTGGTAGATGGCTCCCAAGATCCGGGCGCCACCGTGCTCAAGTCGCTGCGTCACTCGTCGAGCTACGCGACCATCGACTTGACCGGCCGATACCACCAAAAAGATTCCGCTGAGTGCTTCGGCATACGCAAAACACTCACTCAACTCATCAGCCTGGGGTAAATTGAAAACTATCAAATCAAACTCACTGCTCAGCTCATCGAGCAAGCTAGTAACATCTTCGACGTCGTAGTCCGAACCAAGCTGTTTACCGCGATCACCAGCGGCAAGAACGCTCAAACGCTCCACCGCGGTCGGCAGCAAAGCATCGCCCAACAGCGTCGCACCACTCAAGACGTCGGTGAGCCCGGTTGGGGCCGTCAGTTTTAATTTTTGAGCAATTGCTGGTGACTTCGTGTTCGCGTCGACCAATAACACCCGGCGATTGCCGTTGCGCGCCGCGACGATGGCCAAGTTGATGGCGACGACGCTTGTCTCTTCGCTTGCGGAACAACTGGTGATACCGACGGAAAAAGAACGTGTTTCGCGAACAGCCTGTTGCGTTTGCACGCAGCGCAGCAGCGCCGAATAGTAGTTCGCCAAATCGCTGGCTGCCGATCCGGCGACCGTGGCGGGGCGATCTTGAGCTCGCTCACTGCTCATTTGGTTTGCGGTAATGCTGGAAATCATCGCCATGAAAGTTGCGCCTAGTTCATGAGGATGGTGTGACGGGAATTGGCGGGCAAGGTGACCACCACGGGAATGCCCAGTTGATCTTCCACCTCAAGCGGAGTGCGCAGGACGCGATTATTGAGTTCCGCGAGAATCGCGACGCTGAGGGCACCTACACAGGAGAGCAAGAAGCCCGCCAAGAGCACGATGGCTTTTTTGGGACTGACTGGCTTTTCGACCAAAGTGGCCGGCTGAGAAATATTCAGGTTGGAAATATGCTCTTCATCGAGGGACTGCTGAATTCGTGCTTGTTCGAGCTTTTCGGCATAAATGCGATAGTTGGCCTCCGCGAGCGCGGCTTCACGCCCCAAATCATTTAACTCCAACTCATGGCCGTTAAGGGCTTTCAACTCTTCTTGTGCAAGCGTGGCTTCATGGTCGAGAT
The DNA here is from genome assembly GCF_041737835.1 of Bythopirellula sp. Classification (NCBI taxonomy): domain Bacteria; kingdom Pseudomonadati; phylum Planctomycetota; class Planctomycetia; order Pirellulales; family Lacipirellulaceae; genus Bythopirellula; species Bythopirellula sp. The sequence goes on from NZ_JBGSQY010000030.1 coordinate 115,380, forward strand.
TCGTAAGCCGCGCTTGCCAGGAATCCGCCGCTGCTTTTTCGACCATCAGCTCAACTTGCAGCTTCTGCACCGAAGGATTCACCGCGGTCGTGGAATAGGTGCGAGAATCTTGTTGATCGTCCATGATGTCTTTGGCTTCGCGGACTTTCTGACGCGCGGCAATGACCAGCGGATGTTCTTCGGTGTACTTCGAGAGTAGTTCCTTTTCCTGAATTTCGAGGGCGTAAAGTTGCTGCCGCATGTTGTCCCCCGCCGTGTTGGGCATGCCGTCGACTTCTTGCGACGTGATCCGCGAGGGTAACGCGGCAATCAACTTTTCCAAACTGGCAACACGAGCGGAACTTGCGCTGAACGACGTATGCGCGGAAAGCTGCTCAGTCGAAATCTTTTTGACTTTGTCTTCGACGAGCTGTCGTTGGCCTTCGAGCGAAGCGAGCCCCATTTCATTCTTAGCCTCGGCCAACTTTTTCTGAAACTTATTCACTTCGTCAGAAAAGACTTTGGCTTGATCGACGAAAAATCCGTAGGAGCCTGCCGTCGCGTGGATACGTTGATGTTCGCTGAGATATTCATCAACGACCGCCGCCACGATCTGCTGAGCTTGTCGTGGGGACCGCGCTTTGTAAGCGATCGAGATGATGTTCGACTTCTGTTTGGCATAAATGGCCAGATTGTCCCCCAGGGCTTGAACAGCCTTCTCCCGCTCGCTGATCGGGCCTATGGGCTCAAGCCACCCGGAAACTGTTCCCACGACGCTCGATAAGGCTTCTTTAAATGGATTCGGTTTTGTTGGCTCGCCGCCTTCGGAGGGAGGAAGCAGAATGGCTTCTGGCCCCAGCCGATCGACGACTCGCTCCATGAGTGCGCGACTTTTCAGAACTTCCAAAATGGAATTCAATTCGCTTTCGCGGGATTCATTAAGGGCAATAACTTGGCCCGTGGTCACCGTGGGATCAAGCGTGACGCTTTCCCGACCAACTCGCACAAAGAGCAGCGATTCGGATTCGTAAGTCCGCGGCAAGAAAATGAGCACGGCCACCGATAACGCCATCAGGCTGCAAAAAGTCAGGAGTGACTTCTTGGGATGACGTCTGAGAATGCGCGGTATATCGCCCAAGCCCAAAGTGGGGGCTTCTCGCACAAGGGTCATGCGTAGCTCCGAGGATGTGTATCGAGAAACTGGCCGCAATCGCGATCCAACGCGGAGTGTTTATTCAACCAGGCGAATCAATGCCCGGTTGTCGTTTGCTGGTTGTCCAACAGCCAAGCGTGATTGGTGCGGACTTCAGCCGAGGCGGGTTAATGGTGACCTTAATGTTCGGTGGGAAAATCTCCAGTCTTTGACGACTGGAATCCGATCTCTCTGAACACAAAGTCTTGTTAAACACCAATTTGCGCAACCCTTACAGTATTTACAATCGCTACAAGAGTCAATGGTTGAGACTTGCAAAACAGCAGGATTCTACAGTCGCAACTAGCAGTCGAGCATGCCTCACACCCTCGGCAAGGCTGTGCCTAAGTCAGTCCGCTGAAACCAATTACTGCTTATTAAAACCAGGTTTCGAATATTCGGCGGTAAACACATAGCTGCCTGATTCAATTTCTATCGTCGCCACATGATCGGCCATTCCCAACAGCTTAGCCCCTTCAACGTCAGTCAAAGGCTTGTCCCCTTCTCGGATGGTCTTTGCATCGTCGGTGGGTAGAGTAATCGTGGCAGTCGTATTGGCGGGGATTTCGATCTTCAATAGGAACTCATCGCCCCGGCAGTCCCAGCGACAAAAGATCGGGCCACGAACCGAGTCATAGCTCGCTTCGGCAAACGTGAGATCACCCACCGGGTGCGGCGTGATCAAAATATGTTTGAATCCAGGAGCCGCCGGGTCGGGATTGATCCCCACGAGCGTGCGAACGTACCAATTCACACAATCACCCAGAAAGATGTGGTTTTGCGATCCGCCATCGGTCCACATTTCCCACAACGTCGTGGCCCCCTGCTTGATCCACCACCCCCAACTCGGTTGCGTTTCCTGGCTGGCCACACGGTAGGCCAATTCGACTTGCCCGTTCTTGGTAAGTGCATGCAGCAGATACTTGGAACCCAACACGCCCGTGTCGAGATGGTCATCGGTCTTGTGCAAACTCTCCACGAGGGCATCCGTCACAGCGGCCACTTCATCTGGTTCCACCATGTCGTGAAACAGCGCACAACTTTGCGATGTCTGGCTGCCGTTGGAGTATTGGTGCGTTTCAGGATTGTAAAGCTCACGGTTAAAACCCGCCTTAATGAAATCTGCTTGATCGGAGTATTGCTTGGCTTCATCGTCGTGGCCCAACAATTGCGCGGTTGCGGCCACGATATTCGCGTCGTGAAAATGATAAGCCGTGGAGGTGACGATCTCGGGGGTCGTGGTTTTGTAAGGAACATAATCGCCGAGCCCTATCGCATTGGTGCCGGTCTTGGCTTTCTGATTGAGATAATCGACGTAACGGCGATGCTGATCGTACAACCGCGTGCGGGCACGCGCGTCGCCATAGTACAGGTGCAAATAGTCAGGGATGATCAGAAACGCGCTATCCCACGCCGGACCGTTCCCCCACTGATAGCCCCAACCGCCCGTGGGCACGATGCCGGGGAGTTTGCCGTCGCTCTGCTGCTCGTCGGCCATGTCGTCGAGCCATTTTTCGTACACGGTCACCGCATCGTAATTCCACAGCGCCGTTTCACACGCCAGATGCGCATCTGCCATCCAGCCGTTTTTTTCGCGGTGCGGGCAGTCGGTGGGAATGCCATGCAAGTTGCTCAAGTACGACCAACGGGCATTCTCCCAAATTTGATTCAGCAGAGGGTTGGAACATTCGAAGTGCCCGACTTCGGGAACCGCGGAATGAATGAAGTGGATTTTGAGATTATCCGCGGTGAGCGGTTCGTTCGCGCCTGTGACTTCCACATACTGAAAACCGTGATAAACAAATCGCGATTGCCATGATTCTTCGCCCTCGCCTTTGAGAACATACGTGTCGGTTTGAAACTGCTGATCCTTTCCTTTATTCCAAACATGCACGGCGATCTCGTCTTGATTCACCGTGCCATCAGCGTTGAGTCGCTCGCCATACTTCATCGTGACCTTGCTGCCTGCAGGGCCGGAAATTTTGATCTCGGCGCAGCCTGCTAGGTTTTGTCCTGCATCGAAAACGTAAACCCCGGGTTTCGGTTCAGTAACTGACACGGGTTTGAGCGTCTTGTCGACCATGATTGGATGGAACGCTTGCGCCACCAACTTGCCGCCGGGCGACTTCACAACTTGGGCAGCGTCCCAGCTGCTATCGTCAAAACCCGCCCGATCCCAGCCCTGCTGCTCAAGACGCGCATCGTAGGTTTCGCCGCCGTAAATGCTGTTGTAAGTGATGGGCCCCGCGGTTGTTTTCCAATTTTCGTCGGAAACGATCCGCTCGGTGGTGCCGTCTTCAAACTCGATCACCATTTCCAACAGCATCCGTGGCGAGGCCCGCCACGGGGCCGTATCGAAATTCCAAGCCGCCAGCGTTTGCACGTTCAGCCAACCGTTGCCCAGCATCACTCCCAGCGCGTTTTCGCCCTCGCGAAGATCCGCGGTTACGTCGTAAGTCGAATAAAGCACCCGTTTGTCATAGCGCGTGTACCCAGGATCCAAACGGCGGTTGCCAATCCGCTCGCCGTTGATCGAAAGCTCATAATAACCCAAGCCGGTCACGTAGACTCGGGCTTGCTTGATCGGCTTGGAGAGCGTGAATTCCTGTCTGAGCAGCGGCAAAGGTTGTGGTTCGATCGATTCGTTGCGCGCGATCCACTTGCCATGCCAGTGGTCGGGATTGAGCAATGCCATTTCCCACGTTGCCGGTTCACTCCAAGCCGATTGTTGACCAGGGGCATCCCAAATCCTCACCTTCCACCAAACTTTTTGATCCGTAACCAACGGCTGGCCGGCATATTCAATCGCCACGGATTCGCTGGAATCAACCTTGCCCGATTCCCATAAGTCACCAATATCGTTGGCGAGTTTGTCGGGAGAACTCGCAACCAAAATTTGATATGCGGACTGACTTTGATTGCGTTTGTCGGCATCCACTTGCCAACTCAACCGCGGCTGTGTTTCGTCAAGTCCCAAGGGATCCGTCAGATATTCGCATCGCAAGTTTTCCACACGGCAAGCCGTTGATTCCGCGCGTGACTCGCTATTCAGAATTAACGCCGTGATGGTCGTGAATAAAACACAGACTGTAGTTTTCCGCCAGTGAAACATGCGTGCCTCATTCAGCAGGTAAGACTTGATGGCAATCCGAGAAGTGAGCGAGCCCTAGTATCGTAAGCAGTCACCGTCGCACAGAGCTAGACCTACGGCTGATAACAACAAACTCGAGGCCAAAATAATTCTCAATGACTTGTGAACCTTTGGCCGTTATTTCTCAATGACTGGCTCACGTAACCTGGGAATAATGAAAAGTTGATAATCAGCATTAGCACAGTTGAAAACATTGCTAGAACCGTTGACCCTTGCCCCGGTAGCGATTTTCTGCACACTGCTCTTCAGTGACCGACGGTTCGTGCGGCATGTTTGAATCGATCTCTCCTCAGGTACTCGCTCATCATGAATCAACGATATTTCTTTGTCTTGATACTGGCATTGCTTGTGATGCCTGGACGCCTGTCGGCAGCTGAGCCCGCCACGACTCGTTGGACGCCTGAACAAGCCAACGCGTGGTATGCGGATCTGCCGTGGCTGGTTGGAAGCAATTTCCTGCCAAGTTCGGCCATCAATCAACTTGAAATGTGGCAGGCTGACACCTTCGATCCTGAAACCATCGATCGCGAGTTGGGTTGGGCCGCGGCCATCGGTTGCAACACAATGCGGGTATTTCTACACGATCTTTGCTGGCGTGAAGATCGCGATGGCTTCTTCGAGCGAATCGACAAATATCTGGAGATCGCCGACAAGCATAAGATTCGCACGATGTTCGTAATATTTGACGGTGTTTGGGATCCTGATCCCGCGACTGGCAAGCAGCGCGAGCCGCGCGCTGGCGTTCACAACAGCGGTTGGGTGCAATCGCCTGGCCGAGCAATCCTCGAAAATCCCGCCGAAGTGGCAAAATTACAGCCCTATGTGGCTGACCTGCTCAAAACTTATGGCAAGGATCGCCGCGTGTTGGTTTGGGATTTGTTCAACGAAGCGGATAACCCCAATACCAATAGCTATGGTCCCAAGGAATTAGCCAACAAGGACGAACTCGCCGAGAAGTTAGTGAATCTCTCGTTTGAATGGGCACGCGCCGTGGAACCCGAGCAGCCGCTTACGGTGGGTGTCTGGCGCGGCCCCGCATGGGATCTGACCGACGAACTCAATCTCGTACACAAAGCAGCCTTGGCACAAAGCGACGTCATTTCATTCCATGATTATGGCGATCCAAAATCCATGAATGCTCGCATTGCCCAACTGAAACCCTTGGGCCGGCCGTTGTTTTGCACCGAATACATGGCCCGCGGCAACGGTAGCACGTTCGAGTCGATTCTGCCAATTATCAAGGAACAAAAAGTCGCGGCATACGGCTGGGGTTTGGTCGACGGCAAGAGCCAAACCAAGTACCCCTGGGAAACTTGGCAAACCCCGATCGACGGCGAACCTTCGCCTTGGCATCACGACATTTTTCGCGTTGACGGTACGCCGTATCAGCAACAGGAAGTCGATTTGATCGAATCACTGACCAAGTAATTAAGCATCAACTCACGCGGAGCATGCCACCCAAAGGCACACGCGAGGCGCGTTCCGCTGGAATCCAGGCGGCGATCACGATTGTCACCAGTCCCGCCAAAAATGCGCCGACAGTCAAATACGGATGGAATTGGAATTCGATCACGTGCCCCGTGACGCCGTAGGTGGCCAAATTGATCAGATAAGCGATCCCCAGCCCCGCTATCACCGCAGGGAGCATCGCCATCAAGGCAATGATCAGCGCTTGGGCGAAGATCACCTTGCGAATCTGACCCCGTGAGGCGGCGATCACTCTGAGGAGCCCAAACTCGAATGTTTGCTCGAGCACGCTGATCATGAGCGTATTCACAACGCCGAACGTGGCGACCAACAATCCCAGTGCCACCATGCCCCATAATCCGGCATCGATGCCCGACATCATGCCATCGATTTGTCCTTGGAGTTCGGAGAAGGACTGCAAAATCAGTCCATGATCTTGAGTCACGTTTAACAAGTTCGCACGCACCTTGTCGATCTGGGCGTGGTCGACTTTGACGACGAAAACATCCACGCCACCGATCTCGAGTTCTTTTTCCGCTGTCGCGCTATCCATGTACACCGTTAAACCGCCGGCTTGGTACTCGGTCACAATAGCCGCGACGCGAAATGGTTTCACGCCACTATCTGTTTCCAGGGGCAGTTCATCGCCAATTTTGAGATTGGACCGTTCTGCCAAGACCGAGCCAATCACGACTTCCCCGTCCGCCAGACTTAGGCGAATCGTATCCTCGTCCCCTTGCACGATGTCAAACTGCTGGAGCGCCGAGTCTTCGAATCCACGCACGATCAGAATGATGTTCTGATCGCCAACTTTGGCATTCACAAGCCGGATCGCGTCGATCCCCTCGACGCCATCCACAGCCAAAAGCTCAGCGCCAAGTCCGTCAGGAAGATCCGCCGCGAGCCCCGTGGCCATGTCAGGCATTGTGGCTCGGATAAAAAAGTCGGCGATCAGCGTTTTTCTATACCAATCGCGGATGTCTTGCACGTTGTCGAGCACCGTGTTCGCTAAACCCAGAGCCGCGCTGGCGGCGATGAACACCACGCCCACGGTCAATGTTGTGCGTGAGCGATGAATCAACAGTTGCCGACTGGCGATGCGGCCTTCGACGCGCATGCGCCGCGGCAAAAGTTTCGCCACGGCGGCCGTAATTATGGGAAGCCCGACGGGCAGAATAAGCACCAGACCAACCAGACCGGCGACCCCCGACAAGACGGCCACGACCTGAGAAACTCGTCCCGTGATGCTCAAGAACAACAGAATTCCAGAGATGATCACCGTGATAATCCCGGTCACCACAAACCATTTCGACGAGCCTTCGATTTCATCAGGCAGGACCGACCGTAAAGCATCGAGTGGAGCCAGCCGCGCGGCTTTGAACGCGGGAAGCGCCGCGCCAGCGAGCGACATGCCGATTCCAAAGATTGCCGCCAAAATGAAAGGAGTTGGGGTCAATTGAATCGGCGGCAATGTTGTTTCGTAGATGGCCCCCATCGCGACGTTGAGATAACGAGCGATGAATACGCCGAGCGCGCATCCAAGGATCGTCCCCAGCACACCCATCACGGCGGCTTCGGTCATCACCAGCGTGGCGATCTGCTGTCGTGTGCCGCCAATCGCGCGCATGATGCCCAATTGCCGACGGCGCTGCGTGACGCTGATCAAAAACGTGTTCGTAATGACAAACACGGCTACCAGCAAGATAAACGCACGGGCCATCATCAGAGCCTGGTTGGTCGAAAGCACGGTTTCTTGAGCCATCGCGCTGCGGCCAGCTGGGTTCCGTAATTCCGCGGACTCGGGCAAGACGGCTTCAATCGCTGCTCGCAGAGCCTCTTCATCGGCATCGGGCGTCATCACGATTTGAATCACGTCGAGCCGCCGCGGCGCGCGGAACCATTGCTGACCCTTGGCGAGCGGCATGAGGAGCCCGGCCCCTTGGATCGAAATCGAAGCGGTCTTGGATGTGAAGAGCCCCACGACATTCGCACCGACTCGTCCGCTGCGGGTGAGCAAAAAGACCTCATCGCCGACTTTAACACCCAGGTTTTCGGCCAAAAGTTTGTTGAGCAACACGCCATCAGAATCAAGGGGCTTACCTTCGACGATTTCATAATCATGCACATCCCCATCGCGTGCTGGGTCGACTGCCGCAGCAACTAGCTGCACGCGCTCGTCGCCCGCATACAGGACGGCGGGCCGTTGCAGCCGAGGCGCGACCGCTTCTACGCCGGGGACTTTGGTGATGGTGTCCACCAGCGTAGCAGGAATCGATTGACCGATCGGCGCGGCCACTTCTAACGACGCCTTGCCCGCCAGCGATTCGAAAATCTGATCGAAGGCTTTGCCGGTTGAACGAGTCGTGAAAGTCACGGCCACCACGGCGGCAACACCGATAGCAACACTGGCAAGTGTAAGAATTGCGCGGCCCGGATGTTTGCGTGCTTCTCGAATTCCTAGTTTTCGATAAAGCATTTTTACTTGGCCCCCACAATCTGTGCGTTCTCTTCCGCTTCGGGTCGGGCGTCCTCGGCAATCAATCCGTCACGCATGTGCAGCACCCGGTCCGCCGTCGCGGCAATTTCGCTATCGTGGGTAACCATGATGACGGTTTGCCCGTGATCGACCACCAAATCGCGAAGTAATCGCATAACTTGTTGGCCTCCCGCGCTGTCGAGATTGCCCGTCGGTTCGTCAGCGAGTAACAGCGTCGGATTCGTCACAAGCGCTCGAGCCACGGCCACGCGCTGTTGCTCGCCGCCTGATAGCATGCTGGGAAGGTGATCGACACGTTTACCCAGCCCCACTTGTTCCAAACCCGCTTGTGCGCGTTCTTTGGCTTCCCGCTCGCTGATACCGTCAAGCTCCAATGGCAACGCGGCATTCTCAAGCGCGGTGAGTGTCGGCATCAGATTAAACGCCTGAAACACAAAACCAATTTCGCGGCGGCGAAGTAGCGTGCGATCAAAATCGGTGAGGCTCGCGATGTCGACTCCACCCACAAATACTTGGCCCGTGGTGGGGGTATCAATCGCGCCTAACATGCTCAGCAAGCTGCTTTTGCCGCAGCCCGAAGGACCCACAATCGCGGTTAATTCTCCAGTATGAATCGCGCAATTGATGCCACGGACGGCTTGCACGGCCACTTCCCCCGTGCTGAATGATTTGGTGACGTTGATCGTTTCCGCGGCATATTTGGATTGCTGCATGATCGCATCCCTTCCATAAGTGCAATAAAGTCCCGCTTGGGTAAGCCTCAATCCTAGCAATCTCTATGCCGATTGAAACCGGGCGAAGTACCCCTAAATTCGCTGTTCTCCCGAGAATTACGGGTTAATGCGGAAGAAATCGCAATTATTACCGGAGAAATGCCACCAACTCTGGCACGTGGAGAGGCAATCGTCAGTTGCTCAGATATCAGCCGAGATTGGCACCGGCTTGGGTGGCGACCACCATTCCGAGAAGGATTGCAGCAGCAAGAAGAAGACCGGCGTGAAGAACACGGCCAGCACCGTCGACGTGATCATGCCGCCAAACACGGCCGTACCTAGCGCTTGTTGACCAGCCGCCCCCGCGCCCGTGGCCCACACCAACGGCGCGACGCCCAAGATAAACGCGAATGACGTCATGAGAATCGGTCGGAATCGAAGCCGCGCGGCTTCGACGGTCGCATCATAAATCGAATGACCTTCTTTGCGTAAATCACGAGCGAACTCGACGATCAAAATCGCATTTTTGCTGGCCAGTGCGATAATCAGCACGATGCCAATTTGCGTATAGATATTGTTATCCATGCCTCGAAATGAAACCGCGGCAACTGAACCCAACAATCCCAACGGCACCACCAAGATCACTGCCGCCGGGAGAATCCAACTTTCGTACTGAGCCGCAAGGACCAAATACACGAGCAACACGGCAAAAGCAAAGACCCACATGGCCTGCCCGCTGATGCGTTTCTCTTGGAACGATTCGCCAGTCCAATCGTAACCCATCGTGTCGGGCAACTCGGCTCGCGCGATCTGTTCCATGATGGTCAGTGCTTCACCAGAGCTTACACCGGGGGCGGGCTCACCCCGAATCGCAGCCGTCGGATACAAGTTATAACGTTGAATAATCTGCGGGCCGAACGAACGCTTCACTTTGATCACCGAGCCCAGCGGAATCATCTGCCCTCGCGTGTTGCGAACTTCGAGACGTTCGATATCACGCGGATCAAGTCGAAAATCCTCTTCTGCTTGCAATCGCACCTGGAAGGTCCGGCCAAACTTATTGAAGTCGTTCACATACGCCGAGCCAAGATAGGTCTGCAAAGCGCCAAACACGGCCGACAAGGGAACGTTGAGCGTTTTGACCTTCACGCGGTCGATATCGATGTAAAGCTGGGGTACCCCGGCGCGGAAGGATGAATTGACGCCAGCAAGCTGTGCTTGGCCCTCAGCATTCGTTTGTCCTGTAGCCGTCTCTACGATACGCCCCACGGCTGACTGCAACTCGCCCAAGCCAACGCCGGTACGATCTTCGACTTGCATTTGGAAACCGCTGCGAAAACCAAGGCCACGAATCGCCGGGGGCGGAAACGCGAAGATTTGCGCTTCCTTGATTTGCGAAAACTGCCCCATCAAGTTGCCTAAGATACCTTGCAAACTCAAGCTGGGATCTTGCCGCTCATCCCAATCCTCAAATCGCATGAAGATCGTCGCCGCGTTTGACGCCGCGCTGCCGTCGACCAACGACATGCCACCAATATTGAACCACGTCATGATGCCCGGCGTGTCGGCCAGAATCTTGTTCACTCGATCGGTAACTTCCTTGGTGCGAGACTGCGAAGCGGCATCGGGCAACTGAATGCTGGCGATGATGTAGCCCTGATCTTCGACCGGCAAGAAGCCCGTCGGTACGCGGCCATACCACCAAGCTGTGAATCCCACCAAGCCGACAAACACCAGCATCGTGACCCATTTGACCCGCAGCAACCCGCGAACGATGGCCACGTAAACGCGTTCGAACTTACTGTAGACGTAGTTGAAACCGCGATAGAACCAGTTCTTGTGTTCGGAGGGCTTACGCAAATAAGTCGCACATTGAGCCGGTTTGAGCGTCACCGCGTTGATGGCACTGATGAGTGCCGTCGCGGCAATCGTGAGCGCGAACTGTCGATACAACTGGCCCGTAATACCACCCAGAAATGCCGTCGGAAGAAACACGGCCATCAACACCAGCGTGATGCCGATGATCGGCCCCAACACTTGTTCCATGGCGCGGATCGTGGCTTCGCGAGGCTCCATGCCACGTTCGATATGATGAGCCGCAGCTTCGACGATCACGATCGCATCGTCGACGACGATACCGATGGCAAGCACCAAGCCGAACAGCGTGAGCATGTTCACCGAAAAGCCCATGACAAACATCGCGGCGAATGCACCGATAATGGTCACGGGAACAGTCGTGGCAGGCACAAGCACGGCCCGCCAATCTTGCAAGAAGATCAAGATGACGATGAGTACCAACACGCCCGCTTCGATGATCGTGTGATACACCGATTCAATCGAGGCTTCGACGAAGGCCGTCGTATCAAGCGGGAAGTCGACCAGCATGCCTTCGGGAAACGATTCCTGCATGCGGCCAACAGCTTCGCGAACCCCTTCGGCTACGGCCAAGGCATTGGCGCCGGGGAGTTGATAAACACCGAGGCTTGCCGAAGGGACACCACCCTTTTCGGCGTATTGGTCGTAACTCTGCGCACCCAACTCTACCCGTGCGATGTCTTTGAGATACGTAACGCGACCATCTTCGCTCGCCTTGACGACGATGTTCTCGAATTGCTCTGGATCGCTCAGACGACCCAACGCCGATACGATGTATTGGAACTCTAGCGTGTTCGGAGAAGGCGGCTGACCCACCTGCCCCGCCGCGACTTGAACATTCTGCTCCTGAATCGCCGCGTAAACGTCCTGTACCGTCAAATTACGCGATTTGAGCTTCTCGGGGTCCAGCCACACTCGCATCGAATAGTTGTTGCCACCAAAAATGGTCACGCCACCCACGCCCGGCACGCGGCTTAGTTCGTCACGCATCCGCAGGTTGGCGTAGTTCGATAAAAACAGCGAGCTGTAGCGATTGTTTTCCGAAGTGAGGCTCGCCACGATCACGATCGCGGTCGACTGCTTTTTGACCGTGATCCCCTGACGGCGGACTTCTTCGGGCGTTTGTGGTTCGGCGACCGCGACGAGGTTTTGCACAAGCACCTGGGCTTGATCCAAGTCGGTGCCGATTTCAAATGTGACCGTCAACGAGTAAGTGCCGTCGCTGGAACAAACCGACGACATGTAGAGCATGTTTTCCACGCCGTTGACTTGCTGCTCGATAGGCGAAGCCACGGTGTCAGACACAACCTGGGCATTCGCACCCGGGTAGACGGCGGTCACCACCACGGTCGGTGGGGTGACGTCGGGATATTGCTCGATGGGCAGGCCGAAAATAGCCACGGCACCAAGAATCATCGTGACAATCGCGATGACGTTGGCAAAGATCGGTCGGTCGATAAAGAAGCGGCTTAACACGGAGTTTTTATTTCCCCACGGCTTTGGGGGACTTCGTGCTTGCCAATTCCGATTCCGTGCCAGGCAGGCCCGCGGCAGTTGTTTTGTTCGCGTCCTTGTCCGCCTTGGCGACGTTCTCTTGCCTCTCGGGATTCACCGGCGCACCGGGACGAGCCCGCTGCAAACCGTTGACCACGACCCAATCGTCGAGGTTGAGGCCTTCATTCACCACACGCATTTCCTTGACGCGCGTGCCGAGCTGCACGGGCCGATATTCCACGACGTTTTTGTCATTCACAACCAACACGTATTCGCCCCGTTGATCGGTCGCAATTGCGCGATCGGGAACGAGCAACTTCGGTTTGGGGGTCCCCACGGGCAAACGGAGCCGCACAAAAAGTCCCGGCAGCAATTGGCCATCGGGATTCGGAAACACCGCGCGACGCATTTGCGTACCTGTTTGCGAATCGACACCCAACTCGGAAAAATCGAGACGGCCTTCGTAAGGAAAGCCACCAGCGTCGGTTAGCCCCATATAAACCTTGGGCTGAATTTGATGATTTGTAGCAGCGTTGTCGTTCTCGCCTTGCAAGAGCTTCAACACATCACTCTCACTGACTGAAAAATAAGCGTGGATCGGATCCACAACTTCCACACGGGTAAGAACCGTGGATTCCGCGGTCACGAGATTCCCGATATCGACCATGTGTCGCGAAACGCGTCCGCTGAAAGGGGACTTCACCTGTGTGTAGCCCAAGTTAAGTTCCGCCTGACGGATAGTGGCGTTCGCCGACGCGACATCCGCCTTGGCGGTGGCTACGTCGGCTTTTTTCACATCGAGTTCATTCTCAGAAAGTGCGCCGCGAGCCACGAGTGGCTGGGTGCGTGCGATTTCTGCCTCGGCAAGGGCAAGCGAAGCCTCAGCTTTTTGAAGGGTCGCCTTCGCGAGGTCGAGGGCCGCTTGAAACGGCGCGGCTTCGATCACAAACAGCACGTCGCCCGCTTTGACGTTCGCACCATCATCAAAGTTAATCTCTTGCAGATAGCCGTTGACGCGAGCGCGAATTTCAACAGATTCGGTCGCGCGGGTCGTGCCGGTGAACTCAAGTTCTTGCACGATTTCGCGTTCGATGGGCTTTTCGACACTCACTGCCGGTGGTGGCGGTGGGGCGTAGGTATTGGGTTGGCCGCAACCGACGAGCACCAACAACCCGAGTACCACGGCTATGCCGGTGGCTACTGGCCACGGTTTGAATTTCCGAGCGTCCAAGGAGTGTTCCATGGAAGAATTGTCCATAGGGAGAATGCGATATTCCAAGAATAGCCCGCCAGCGGAGGGGTTTTAGGCAGCGGGATTCGTTAATGAGCTAATGGTTAGCTTTTGCCTCATCTGTAGTCTAGTTTACGCTGGACGGGCGCGCCCGTCCAGCGTAGTATTGTTGTGACAACTCACATTGGGGGGCGGTATTTTCCGCAATCTTGCTGGCTGCTGTCGCCAGCAGGGACCCTTGGGCTTTTCCCTTGGTTCACCACGACTTGGCCTACTAGAACGTGGTTCGCACTAACATGGCTGTTTCAGAAACTCATACCGAATCCTCAGAACTCGCCCCTACCACAAAACGGTCGCAGGAGATCCTCGACGCCGCGGTGCAAGCGTTTGCCTCGCAGGGGTTTGCCCAGACCGACGTCCAGGTGATTGCCGACCAAGTCGGCGTGGGAAAAGGGACCGTTTACCGTCACTTCGGTAATAAGGAAGCGTTGTTCCTGGCCACGGTGAAGCACGCGCGCGACAAATTAATAAGCGCCGTCGATGCCAGCAAGCATCCGACCATCGAACCGCTTGCTCAGCTTCGCATCTGCATGACGGCCATTTTGGAGTTCTTCGACGCGCATCCCGAAGTCGTTGAGCTGCTGATTGAAGAGCGGGCACTCTTTCGCGATCGCCGGCCGTCGTTGTTCTTTGAGCACGACGACGAACGCAAGCGCGAATGGGGGCAGCGGCTGCAAGAAATGATCGACGCGGGGACGATCCGCGACTTGCCCGTGCCGCAGATTCAAGACACGCTTTCGCGGTTTGTGTTTGGCGCGATGTTCTTCAACTACTTCGAAGGGAATCGCAAACCAATCGCCGATCAGGCTGCGGCGATGTTCGACATGTTCTTCAACGGCCTGCTCGCGCCGGAAACATCTGCATAAGAACTGCTTCAACTATCTCCACACGAACGGACTCTTCGTCGGTTCACGGCAGATTCCGAACGGTCCGCACAAGGCCCGTGGTATGCATGTGGGGCAAGGCTTCTTGCAATAGTTGTCGCAACAGCAGTCGTAACAACAATCCTGACAGGGCATAGGCTTCTGGCAGTAGTCATCGCAACAGCAGTTGTAGCAACAGTCCTGGCATGGCATTGGCTTGGGACAATAGGTTGGGCAGAGGCAAAGAAAATGCGGCGTAAAGCAACTACGCGCGGCAGGGATTTCCTCTTCTTCAGCCCGCGCTGCTGTGGGTAGGACCAATAAGCCCAAGAGCAGAACCAGCAACAGTCGACGCAAGTTTTTCATTTCAATCAACATATCTGTGCTCGTGTTCTTAGGGGTTCGTGTTCATGGTTTCTTCTTCGAGCTTAAGCGTCTCTGGCAAATCGGCCGGCAGCGGTTGTGGGATTTCCGGCAACGGTTCCGGTTCGACGGCAGCCGGCACGTCCACGACATCCAGCGGCGGCAACGGTTGCAACCGCAACTGCCAACCACCACCCAAGGCCCGATAGATGTTGACCAAGCTGCGAGCCACCTCGCCCTGAGCAACGGCCAAGGCATCTTGTTGCTGCACGAGGAACAATTCAGCCACGAACACACGACCGAAGTCGGCCCGGCCACCTTCATACAAGTCGTTCACAAGATCACGTGATTCGACTGCGGCGGCGGCGCCCGTTTCCAGAATCTTGACTTGCTCTTGAGCTTGCAAGAAGGCAATGATCGCATCTTCGGCTTCTCGATTCGCATCGAGCACCGTTTGCTGATACGCGGTCAACTGTTGCATGAACTGGGCTTCTTGCACGGCGATCAAACTTCGCAGTCGGCCGTAGTTGAAGATGTTCCAGTTGAAAGACGGCCCCACCGACCCACCCGTGGCATTGGAACGGAACAAGTCTTCGAATTGATTCGCACGCACAAAAATCTGACCGTTGATCGTAAAAGCGGGATACAAGTCAGTTTCGGCAATACCGATTTCCGCGCTTTGCACCGCCACGAGCCGTTCGGCACGGCGGACGTCGGGGCGACGGCGAATCAAGTCAGCAGGGATGCCCACGGCGACTTCCGCTGGGGCGGTAGGAATCTGCGACACTTGGCGAGCCAAGATCGCCGTAATGTCTTGAGGCGGCATGCCCATCAACACGCAGAGGCGGTTTTCGGCCTGACGCAGTTGTGCTTGGAATTGAGGAATCGCGGCTTCCGTTTGCGCGATATTGGTGATCGCCTGGGCCACGTCGAGGCGATTCGACACGCCTTCTTGTTCTTTGACTTCCGCGATCCGCATCGAACCAGTTTGGTTACGCACGTTCGCTTCGGCATAGCGGAGCCGTTGTTCGAGCGTGCGAATTTCAACATAAGTCGCCGCGACGTCGCTGATCAACACGACGAGCACTTCGTCGTAGCCTTCAACCGAGGCATCCAATTGGGCATCGGCGGCTTCGATCGACCGACGGAATCGGCCCCAGAAGTCGAGTTCCCAGGCGAATTGAGTTCCGAAGTTCCAAATGCTGAATTCACGCGGCACGCCCAAGCCACCACCACCGCCGCCGACGAAACCAACTTGTTCACTCAACAATTGGCGGCTATATCCACCCGACGCGGTTTGTGATTGAGGAAACAAATTTCCCACGGCGTAGGAACGCAGGGCCCGCGCTTCCATCACGCGAAAGCCCGCTTCACGCAGCGAGAGATTCTGCTGCGAGGCGGTTTGCACCAAATCGTCGAGAACCGGGTCGTTGAAATTCCGCCACCAAGCCCAATGAGCTTGCGGAGTGCTGATCACACGGCCGTCTTGATAGTCGATCCACTCGTTGGCCACGGGGGCGGCCGGTTTGCAATAGTTCGGACCAACCTTGAAACCGTTCTTGAAATATTCTTTGCAGCTCGTCACGCAGCCGCTCAGTGTGCTCAGCCCAAAGGCCAAGCAAACCAAGGTGAGTAGCATACGACGGGTACGGGAAGCACTGCCAGCAAGAGGCGAGTGCGCGATCGATTGAGTCATGAGTATCCGCGCCAAAGGGTCTGGTTCTGACGGTAATACTCGAAATATCGGTCAATCCGCTGCCAGTAAGAACGATTTCAACGGTTTTGACGGTAACTCCATTTGTACTAGCACCCAATCAACCGATAGGACCGTCAAAGTTTGCCAAGGTGGTGGCGAACTAGGCAAGAAGCGCGGACGCGCGCGTCCAGCCAACATCTGGATATTTGATTCGATAGCAATCAATGAATGGGAAAGATGTTTGTAGCACGCCGCCACACACGAGATGGAGCAACGATGTCTAGAACTTCGAGCGGCTGGGATCTGCGCGGAAGAAAGTTAGTAGCAACCAGCAGATACCAAGCGTATTTGATCTTAGGCACACAAGACACACCATCCTCTATTGCCAAGCGGGGCAAATTATGAATAGATCCGTTCGTCACGAACCGTCGTTAGTTTCCAGAATTTCCATGTCTATATCAATCATCCATAAACAATCATTTGGAGGCGACGGAGAACTCTACGCGGGTCATTTCACACCGTGAAATTGGACGGGTTGGCACCCATACGCGGTTGCAGGCGAACAACGCTATATTAGAACCATGTGTCCCCTAGCCGCGGCTTGGCAAAGGAATCGGGATGTCTGGAGCTCAGAATGAGAGTCAATGGGTCGGTGTCCGCACTGTCGGTCGTGTCGCCCTCTTCATGTTTCTTTGCGCCCTTGGCGTAGCATTTGCCGCGCCGATCGCCAAGCAATTTTCAGGCATACCCGCGGAGCTTGCAATCGGCCAACTTACAAGCCTTTGGACCTTCGCACTCACGATCGCGTTCGTCAGATGGGAACGACTACGGCTCGTCGATGTAGGAGCGGCGCTGACAAGTAAGAGCGTGCCTCGCGCCATTCTGGGATTTACTCTTGGCATCGCGATTCTTGGCGCCTGGGCAGTTCTTTGCGCGTTGGCCGGCCCTGTAAAGTGGAGTATGGCGAAGGATTCAACCTTTGGCGCACTGGGAGTGTTTGCTATCGCATACGTGCTTTTGGCGTGCCGAGAAGAATTGGTGTTCCATGGTTACCCGCTACGACGGCTAGATCGCTCATACGGAATGTGGGTTGCCCAGATTATGGTAGCATTAGTATTTATCGCCGAACATCGACTCGGCGGCATGTCGAGGCAGCGCGCGTTTCTAGGGCCGGGCATCGGGTGTCTACTATTCGGCATGGCAGCAATAGCTACGAGAGGTCTTGCGATTCCCATAGGCCTGCACGCAGGCTGGAATACAGGGCATTGGTCACTTGGTTTGAAGGGCGCAGGGGGATTTTGGCAAGGAGTTGTGCCTTCAGGACAGGATGATCGCGCAGAGTTTGTGGCAATGGTCGCTTATATCACTGTGATGTGTATCGGGATCGTTGGGTTTTGGCTGCGATATCGTTGGTGCGGGCGTAAAGGACGTCTAACAATTTGTTAGGCGTCTTTCGACATCGATTTCTGTACATCTGCTTGTGTATGCCAGTGCATCTGTAAATATGGCTCGCTAGTCATGAATTGCTGCAATAGTTCATCATCGGTGCCGTCCAAGTGGATGTCGCTTTCATGGCAAAACATCACTTCAAGCCGCTTCGCTGGAACTTCAAAGATAAAGTCCGACTCTCCTGGCGTGACAATCTTCTGCTCAATTGAATCTTCAATAAGATATTGCATCCAACGCGTGTCATCGTTCATGGGCTGCCAATGCAGACTGCCGTGAATCTTTGTCTTCCAGCCATACATGGCGACGATTTTATGCTCGCCAACAAGGTTTAGCAGCACATCGGGCAAAGCCAGCAGAGCAGCATGCATCTGCTCCTTCGGTAAATAGTCAGTACTAAATTTTGCGGCCTTGCTCGCCATCGATCGTACGCCTGACGTAGAAGAACAATTGCCCGTCCTGCAATCTACGAGGTCGAGTGCCAGTATACCGCCAAGAAAAGGTAAAGCCAAAGCGCCCGTTTACTGCGGGTCAACGACTGCGCCTTGCTCGGCTTCGATATCTCTGAACTAACATACCGATGACCCCTATGAAGGAGGCTGTAATTGCACTGGATAAGGTGCCGATGGCTAATAGGCCCAAAGGGGCGAGTATTCCTGTAGCAAACTTTGAACCAAAGAGTGGTGGAGACAACCCGGGCGGTGAGCGATCAATAGCACGTATTACTTCGATAATGGGTACATCTAATGTCGCGCTTTTATAGGCAAGTAGACCAACTATTCCAATCCAAATTAGGACACAGATTGCGCCGAGCACGACGAATGAGATTTTTGTGCCAAGCCAAGTGCATCGCTTGATCAACGCAAATCCATTCGGTGATGCTGTATCATGCATAGTGACCTAACCAAAATGCTCACTTGCCGGCTCCCAAGCTATTGGGATCTAGAACCAGTATACCGTCGCGAAAAGAAAAATTTCAAAAGCAATCGTTATTTCACGGCATTGAATTCTTTGACAACTTTCGATATTCATCGAATAGCTGTTGAGCAACGAAGGAACGGTGTTCCGGGTTGGTTTCGATACCAATGCTCACACGTTCAAGCGAATGGAGATGTTGGGCGAGTTTGACAGCATCCGCACCGTCTTGGAGCAGGCAAACCATCCCCGGCACATAGTTGCTGTATTCGTTGCGTGCCGCTGGGCTGTCGTTCACACCGATAGGGTCCCAATGTTTCCAAAGGATGCGATCGACCGACTTAGAAAGTGCTGCTTTTACTTTGGCTTTCACAGCAGGCGTACTAGCCGCCAACTTGTTATTCAACACGAAAAGTAAAGGGATCGCTGCCGAACAGAGTTGTTCAACAGCACCCGAATAGAAAAAGCTCCCCGGGTAGGACGCGAACCTACGACCCAGCGGTAAACAGGCGATTCTGGCAAGTCTCTGCATGGCTTTTTCGCTGCAATTATAGGGTATTCTAAATCGGCCTGGATACTTTATCCATCTCAAAAGTATCCATTTCCCAAGGGCGAGACACGGTCAACTTTCATTATCAAAAGCAATTGTGGCTACTTGGTTGTTTTCTCGGCGTGCCCGAGCCGGCTATGGCAATGATGCTGCTCTTGGCAGCGGCAGGAATTTACCAGCAGCGACGGCGGAGTATCTAAATCCTACACCCACAATGTGCCTGGAGTCCTTCGAGAACATTTCAAGCATTCGAGCAGTAGTGCACGCGGCATACAAGAGTGGGGGTGAGGGTCAAATCATCTGGATTCTCACTCCAAATCTGACCGCAGGTGAAGGGGGCAGGTCAGTGTTCAGTGAGGAACGCAAAAGGATCAGGTACATTTGCGACCTGGATGTTGTGATGTGCTCCTTTTCGTCACACTTTTCTCCGATGAGTGCGGACCGGGCTCCGTGGGCGATCCGTTTTTTCCAGGATTTAGCTGTCGGAGTGATCGGCACCTCAATTGCTCGGTTTTTAACCTCTGGGGCTCATTCAGAGCCCATAAAGAGTACTCGTTTGCGAAAGGATGCGACAATAATGAACAAAAATCATAGTTTGGCAGGCGTCCTGGGCATTTTGTTAGTCGGGGTCGTCTGGGCTCAGGGTCTTGATGAGCCACTGGTTGAGCCGTTTCCTAACACCGAAGCGAAGCCGTTCACTTTCTGGATGGATGTGAAGCTGGGAGAATCTCAAAAAATCTTCGCTGCCTTAGCGGAGGCCGATTTCGAAACCCTTGTCGGTAGTGCCAAGAAGCTGACGGCCTTAGCCGAAATGGAGGGCTTTGTCCGCAATCGCTATCCGGGATATAAAACTCAATTACAATCCTATCAATTCGCTCTTCGCGAAATCGAAAAGCAAGCGAGCCATGAGTCTATTGAAGGGGTAACGCTGGGTTTTCAGCAGTTGACTTTGAGCTGTGTGAATTGCCACAAGCAACTACGCGATGCCGCTAAATGACTTGGAGTGCTTCATTTAGACCTAGTTCACGGTTTGGTAATCAAGGAGATTGACGATGGCGTGTGTTCACTTGCAGCGACTTTACAATCTTTGCCAGGAACAGGAACTGAAACTTGGCGGGGCGGACTTGATCAGAGTGTTCTGCACGCAGTGTGGCGAGCAGGAAGTTTGTCCGTCTACGTTGATGGACGACTACCATCCGCAAGAAAACGAGCCGGCAGGAGAAAAGTAAAAAGCACAACAGGCTGCCTTGCCAGAGGCCCAAGTAGGCAAGTTGAAAGAGGCGATATCGGGTAGTTTTTGGTCGTCGCCGCTCACGGTTTCCTCGATCGCGTTTGCCCTAGCAGGTTTACTTGTATTGATGGTTGGCCTGTGGACGCGACAGGCAGCGTTTGGGTTTGGCGGCATTGTGCAAACCGAGGGACGCGACATCTCGCGCTTGATGGAAGCGCTAGGAGCACTTCATCGGAAGTACGAGCTCATGTATACAGTCTTGCTCGTCGCGGCGATCATCAGCTTAGTATCGTTTGTGGCCAGCCTTTGGCATGCGTGGCGGGGCGGTACCTGACAGTAAGAGGATAGGCAGTTTCTTTATGGCCGATCTTAACGGCATGATTGGGATGGCTCGCTCGCTTATCGATGGGTTAGAATCCCAAGCTCTCAGCTTGCACGGGTTGGTACTCCCCTCATTCATGGAATTTTTCATGAGCGCAGATGTTTCAAGACTCATCGCGTCCCTTCGGTCCGACGATTCTGCGACACAACAAGCCACAGCAGAACAACTGGCTCACATGGAAACAGGTGCCCAGGCTGCCGCCGTGGCGCTTGTCGAGGCTTCTGACTCCGACAAGGAAGAGGTACGCGAATGGGTTGTCGCGGCATTGGAAGGGATCGGACCGCCTCTGGAAAAGGACATCGCGCAATTAGCCGCGTTGCTCCAGAAAAAATCGCTGGATGTGGCGTACTGGGCCGCGACTTTATTGGGTCGATTGGGGCATGAGGCGGCGCCTGCCGTTTCCGAACTGACCAAGGCCGTTTCCACTCATGACGAGTTGGCTGTCAGGCAACGGGCGGCTTCGGCCTTGGGAGAGATTGGTCCGGCAGCCAAGTCATCACTCGACTCGCTACAAGACGCCACTAAGAGTACGGATCCTCGACTGGCTACACTTGCACGGGACGCCATCGAACAAATCAAGGATTAGCACTGATCTTATAAACTTCTATGGCTGGCTGTTAAGGCCCGATGTTGAATGCACTCTACTCAGCGAGGATTTTCTGGCCTTGTGGCGATAGCCATGCCATTTCCCGATTCGTAGGCACTGAACTCCGCCCAGACGGGGCAATGATCCGAGACTTCCAGAGCTTCCGCCTCACTGAGTCCGAAGCTATTCATCAAATCTACAACGCCGAAGCGTCCATAATATTCGGACGTGGCCATCTGATTAAAGACGATGTTGTCGTACATCTTGTTACGCCGCGTGTTCGTTGTCACTTGCGTGATGGCGTGTGCGATATTGGGGAGCTGCCCTAGATTGCCGAGGTGGTATTCATCCACATTCAGGTCACCCAGAAGAATGACGTCGTCCTCGCCGCTCCCATTCTGCTGCACACCCACGAAGGTATGCGCCAGGGCATTCAATTCCGTTTTTGTCTCGTCCGGATCGGTGTGAATGTCGACCAATGTAAAAGTGAAGGCCCTCTCCGGAGGTACTCCGCGCACCCGAAACCGCGCTGCCAGCGGTTCTCGGTGCAACAAGTCTTGAGGATCCGGGGTCGTGTAAACAGAATTCATTCCCAGCTCGATACGCGAAGAGTCGAAGATAATCGCGTACTGTTCCTTACTGTTCGTCCTCCCCAGTCGGGGACCGATCACATAACTGTATTGACCCACTCCGGCGTTGATCATGTTCACGAACGTCGGCACAACACTATCATCGGTCGAACGAACTTCCTGGATGGCTACGATGTCGAACTGCCGAATGATGTTGGTCAGCACCTGCATCGCCTTGGGATTGGCAAGCTTCGACGTGCCAAAGACTTGGATATTAAACGAGGCGATCTTGATCGATTCCGGGCCGCGGGGCGCCAGCGGTGGCAGGTAAACATTGGTAGGGGTGTAGGCAACCCCGCCAGGTTGCTGGGCCACGTTGACATCGCTCGGGTAGGCTTGGGTATCTGCAGCGCGCTTGCCGAACAGCTTGTCCGCCGCGGAGACGACCAACACCTGCAGGTCGTGGCTGATCTTGGCTGCCTGCTGTTGGTCGACCGATATATGGGGCTTGCCTTCCGACCACTCGACCTTAACGATGCCCGAGCCCGTGACACCAAAGATTGTGACTAACATGAGCCACAAATACTTCGATACACCGGATTTTTTCGCAGTCGCTGGCCGTCGGTTACTTTTAATGGTCTTGGCCATGCGTCGTCATCGTTCCATCGCAGCGTTAATTGCGAAAGTTCGCCAGGCGTGGCGAGTTTTTCGCACAGCCCCTAAGGCGCAGCTCCCTGCAAACGCAAGTAAGAAGAAACTAGCTACTGCTGTTCGTTGCGTGTGTTCCAACGGTCAGTCAGCCATTCCTTGGCAGTGCTTTCACCATCGGCCATGTGCAGCCTTTGTTCTACGCTGTGCTCCAAGTTGTGCTGGACTTCAATCGCGCGTTCTTTGTTGACTTGCAAATGTGGCACACCTCCCGACCAATCCAAAGTAAGGACACCAGAAGCAGCCAGAGCGCATACCAGGAGCAAGGTGACACGAGCACCCCAACGGCTGGCCACGACATCTCGGATTGGCGCGGGAAAAGCCATCGCGCCAACGCCCACGAGATGTTGCGCAGCAGTCTTCTTTTTGGATCTCGCCATGTGGAAACTCCAATTAGGTACAATGAGAGGCATCTGTGCCGCAAAGAAACGGCCGCGACTTGTATCCGGTGGCCCGCTTTGCTGCAAGCCGAACTTGGTGGGGGCTATCTGCTATCAGTGCCGAAGCATTGGCCTGCAAGGCACTATTCGACGGTGCTGTCAATCTGCAAATAGTTGAGAGAACGGCGAGTTCAATGGCTCGCGAACGAGTTCGCAGGTCGCTAATTCGATGCGACTCGTGATTGCTTGAGAAAAAACTTTCTATAACTCTGTGGCCTATTGGTGGCTCGACAAAGTTTGAGGCTGGGTATCGACCGCTCAAGCTCGGCGAATAGCGATGTTTCAACTGGCTGGAGGGACGATCAGGACCGCGCGGTTTTTGTTGGATGATTCGCTGCGCTGTATAACTTGACTGAGATTCGTCTAATACGTGTCGAACACTCATTTTTTACGCAAGTGTGCACGTTGAGATTTGTCTTGGTCGAGTTCGACGACTCGGGTCAGGATTCGCAAATTCGGCGTATAACACAGTCATGACCTCTTATTGGACTTTATCCGTCTATCGAAAAATTTGACAGTTGCTCTGATCCTCATCAAAGCAACCGCCCATAGTTTGCCTTTTATTCAAGCTAGTCAGGGGTCGACGCACGTGATTCTGATCCAACACCCCCACATGGAGAAAATTATGAGCGTTTTCGCACGCCTTGCACGATGAGCTGCAGTGTTGCACGGGCATATGATGTTGAAAATCGAGCCGTTCCAGGTGCTTGCCGTGGTTTGCTCCTCCAATTCAACACTTGGTATGCGTCTTGCAAGTTTACCCATCTAGGAAATGAGTGGGTAAAGGAAAGTAAGGTGCAGCATGTACGAGGGAACGGACTTAGAAGACTACATGGTTACAATCCGTGAGCGCGTTTGTTCGCATTGCATTGAGCGGCCGCCCAACGGGCCGCCGTGCCTGCCGCTGGGGAAACGCTGTGGAGTCGAGGTAAACCTTCGCGAACTTGTCGAAGCCGTGCACAAGGAGCATTCCAATTGGATGGAACCGTACATCGATCGATTTCATGAAGACGTTTGTGCTCACTGCATTAATCGTCCGACGCCGCAATGCCCTTGCACCCTTGAATATTTGCTCCAGCTTGCGGTCGAAGCAATCGAAGAAGTCGACGAAATTCGAGGCAAGTCGGCCATTTAAACGCGCGAAGATAAAACTTTGAGAATGTACAGCACTGTGGCTGTTCCATGTGTGGTCGCATTTCGGCGAAACCGCTTCGGGCGGTCCGTACGGGGGGTTCGACTACTAACTTCCAGGAGTCGGCAAAAGAATTGCTGATCTAATTTTGGAAAGAATAAAAGCCTTGTTACGTGCACAGCCTATGTCGTAAGTATCCTTAAGACGTTGAAGCGAAACCCGCGTGACAGCCCTCACAGTTGTGGCACCGCGCAGGCCGTTCGCTTGCTGATGCGACTGGCAGTCAGCACGACGGACTAGATGTATTTATTATTTTATTGCAGTTGGACAACTGACCTAGGGAAGCGAGCATGGCATGTATTCACTTACAAAAGCTTTACAAACTTTGCCAGGAGCAGGATCTGAAGCTCAGCGGGTCAGAATTGATCCGCGTGGTGTGCCATCAGTGTGGCGAACAGGAAGTGTGTCCCTCCATTTTGATGGATGAGTACGACGCTAAAGAGTCGGAGCCTGTTGCCGCCACGAAGCAGACGCAGCCGGAAAATTCCGCCTTGTGAAGTATCAACAGCGGTTGATTCGGCTGAGCCGGTTTGGACGAGTGGGCGATTTCAATATGCTGCTCGCTAAGAGCGAATAATTTCATTAAGCCATTATAAAGATACTGCCGACAGAGGGCTCTCGTTGAGAAATTAGTCTCATGGAACTATCACCACCTGAAGAAGAAATTCAAAAACTCCTGACCTTCGTCAGTGAGCATGAAGCTTCTGATTTGCATTTGAAAGTCGGATATCCTCCTTATGTGAGGATCGGAGGGCACCTCCGCAAGTTGCAGCTACCGGATCTTCCGGATGCGACCTACATCGATGGCATGTTTAAACCGATGGTCCCGAACGATCGTTGGCGGGACTTCGAGAAGAAGGGCTCGGTCGATTTCTCAACCGCTCACAGTACTGGAGACCGCTTTCGGATCAATCTCTTTCGTTCGCGAGGTGAAATTCATGCTGCGATTCGGCGCGTGCAGGCTAAGATTTCGAACTTTAATGATTTGAACCTTCCTGATGTTTACCGCAAAATGATCACTGAGACTTTTGAGGGATTAGTCTTGGTGTGCGGTGTGACGGGTAGCGGCAAAAGTTCTACCTTGGCCGCAATGCTCGAACACATCAACCAAACCCGCAGCATGCATATAATCACGATCGAAGACCCTATCGAGTTTACTTATCATGGGAAAAAGTGCATCATCTCGCAGCGTGAAGTAGGACTTGACGTACCAAACTTTCAGGACGCGATGCGCGTTGTCGTACGGCAGGACCCAGATGCGATACTAATTGGCGAGATGCGAGATCGAGAAACTATGCTGGCGGCAATTCAAGCAGCAGAGACAGGGCACTTGGTGATGGGATCGTTGCATTGTGCAGATGCTCAGTTGAGTTTTTCCCGGATTCTTGAATTCTTTGATAGAAGTGAACACAGCTTTATCCGCTCGTCGCTCTCAAGTAGCCTCAAGGCCATCATGTGCCAGAGGTTGTTGCCAGCCTTGGAAGAGGGGCGTCGCTATCCAGCGACGGAGGTATTGCTGGTGAATTCAATTGTCAAAGAGAAGATTTTACACGAAGAGGACGAGGACCTACCAGCACTTTTGCATCAATGCCGAGCGGAAGGTATGCGAGAATACACCCATTCCTTGTGTGAGTTGGTGCTGTCAGAAAAAATATCGCGCGTCGTAGCGCTAGACGCTGCCCCGAATCGTGAAGCCCTACTCTCGGCGCTCAAAGGAATTGATTCTGCTTCTGGTGGAATCATCTCGCGATTAAGAAAATAGAGCTTTGGTGGCTACTTTGCTTTTCTGAAATTGCAAATCCAGTCTATCTTGAGCAATACATTGATCTTATGCCCAGCGGCTGAATGTACATGCCCCTTCCCTGGTTCATAACAGAAGTCGCTTAACGGCTTATTTATCAAACAATTTTCTGCGCTAAATCTAAAAAGCCTCATTTCAATGAGACTCCCTTCTTCATATTCCTACCCGTTGCACGTTCCCACGGCGCTTCCCGTGAACTCGCTGGTCATGGAAGGTCGATGAAATTCTTAGAGCAACCGTGAAGTGAAATCGGCGCGAACGCCCACCCGCATCGCTTACAAAAAACGCTCCTGCAAACTTTAGATGGAGGGATAGGCGGCATCTCTCATCAGGAAGCCTATTATGTTTTACACTTTTACCAGACTACTGCCTGCGGTATTACTGATTTTCATTCCAGCCGCGGTCACGCTTTCAATTGGTGCCGAGCAATACGCGGACTCATCAAATCTGATAGCTCGACCAGTTCCAGGGCAATCCAATGATGCTCTGCTGAAAAAAGTTCGGCAGGTTCTCGACGAATACTACCTGCGTCCGCTTAACACACGAGATGATCCCCCCTGGTCCGTGCTCCACTGGTCCATCGCTTACGGTGTCGATGCCAAGATCCGCGTCGGCCACCCTGCCGGCAAGCAGGTTACCGCCATCGGTTGGCTCTGTTCCAATTATCCTTTACGAGGCAAGCAGTTGATTGCCTGCAGCGAAGATGGCCTCTTTCTACCTATCGGTCCGGGAGTCCAAGGTCACGACGCCCAATTCTTAGCTATGCTAGCGCAGTCGCGAGTGCCTGCAAATTATTTGTTGCAAGTGTCCGAACAAGAATTGACAATTGCTGACCTCGTTGAACACGAGAAGCAAACTTGTACCACCGGCAACGAACAAACTTTCAAGCTCATCGGCATCGGTCACTACGAAGGGACACAAGCACGCTGGCAGAACAAAAGTCATGAGCGTTGGTCTGTCGAACGTCTGTTACAGGAAGAGCTCCAGCAGCCGATTAGTGGTCGACAGGCCACATGTGGAGGATTGCATCGACTGTTTGCCTTCCACTACGCAACGGAACTGCGCATGCGAGAAACAAGCTCACTCTCAGGACCGTGGCAAGAAGCGGTCCAACGAACAAACTACTATCAGCGGCGGGCGTTCCAGTTGCAAAATCCCGATGGTAGTTTTAGTACAGCCTGGCTTGACAAATCCGAACAGCGTCCCGATCTGGAACGACAGCTCATAACCAGCGGGCACGTCTTGGAATGGTTGGCGTTCTCGCTCCCAGAAGACGAGCTACGCGATCCGCGCTTTGAGAAAGCTGTTATGTATATTGTCCAGCTGCTTAACGACAACTTGCATCAACGCCTGCACCGTGGCGGCATGGGACACGCGTTGCATGCCTTGGCAATTTATGAGCAGAGGATGGTCTGCACCGAGCCTGGCGAACGCAGTGAACGACTTGCCAGTGTTGGTGTGGGACCGCAAACTCGTGGCGAATCCATCGATTGAGGTGAGACGACTTGGAGAGTCATGCGACTCTGCAAATTTCCCAGATAAATCCCGCGGAATAAATCCACGCGCCGAGGTTCTAGGCTCCTTTGACTTTGTTCAGACAGGAACACCCAGTGCCGACGGCGTTACCAACCGTTTCCCCCGTGCGGCCTCCCTATTTCCGGAGGTACTATAACGGTAGCAGTAACTAAACCGTTTTGCCATCGATTCTCGCACTAGCCCGATATGTTCTGCACCGCCGAACGTCACCGGGTCGCCTTAATGGGCCACTCAGCAAAGACTTACAAAAAGCTCCCCGGGTAGGACTCGAACCTACGACCCAGCGGTTAACAGCCGCTTGCTCTACCAACTGAGCTACCAGGGAATGTCAACGCGATTGCGAAGAATCTCCATAATATCGGACACACCACACACGAACAAGAGCCGTGCGAACACAGAAAAGTTCGAGAAAAGCCCCTTTATGCGGGTTATAACGCCGAGCGTTCCGGCTGGCGCTAATTGAGCACTTTTTCCATCACTACACAGGTGCCGCGTTCGGCCAGTTCGACCCTGTTCATGTAGGCCCGCATCAGGGCCAAGCCTCGGCCGCCGGGAACTTCAAGATTTTCGTCCGCGCAGCAATCGGGCACGTGGCAAGGATCGTAGCCGGGGCCTTCGTCGCGAATCTTCACAAAGAAGCGCTTCGGCGAGAGTTCACAATCCACATAGACAAGTTTATTGGGGTCGTGCTTGTTGCCGTGCCGAACCGCATTGCTGAGCGATTCTTCGAGGGCCATGCGAACGGCAAAAACGTCCTGGTTGTTCCAACCAAAATCTTGCAAGACACTGATCATTTCTTCCATGGGCTCATGGTAGGCCGTCAGCGTACTCGGCAAGGTATGCGACATCGTGATGGGTTGAGCGGGAGCAGTCATGACCATATGCTCGGCGAAATCTTACGGGAAAGAAATTTCATCGAGGCCGTCACCGCTGTTGAACCCATGCGCTATCGACCTGCCGTTATGGGTGCTCTCTGTTCCAAGAAAGCACAGTCAACCCCTGCGTTTTACGCTTTATAAAACCGCGAGGGCGTCAGCTTCATTATCCTTGATGGTAAAGAGCTTGTCCAAATTGGTGATCGCAAACACCTGAAAAATCTCAGGGGCGATGTTGGACAATATGAGCTTGGCTCCGTTCTTTTTCACTTTCTTCTCGAAAGTGATCAGTTTGCCCAGGGCCGCCGACGACAGAAACTCGACATTGGCAAAATTGAGCAGAATCTTCTGGCGGTTGTCCTTCTCGACCAGGGTGAACAGCTCGTCACCCAGCTCCTGAATCGCTTCGGGATCGATGATCTTTTGGTCCTTGAACTTCACCACGCTCACTTGAGCCGATTCAGCCACTTCCAGTCGACGCAACATAACCACGCTCTAGGGATGAAATAGAATGAATGCCAATGTTGGGAAACGAGCAAAACGAGCGGCCAAAAGATGATTTGCCGCCTCAAGCGATCATATCCGGCCCGGGGGGCATGTCAAGGAAGCGGGGGCCCTCGCTGGGTGCGTTGCCGAAGCTCAATTCATGACCTGGATCTGTTCGGGTGCTGGGGGTGCCGAGGCCGATTTGTACACCGCCCGGCTAATGAGCAGGAAATTGCGCCCGTTGAATTCCGTGACCACGCCGGTGACGCTCCAGCGAATCGTCTCGGCTTCATCGGAACCTTTGAGGGTGCGGACCACACGTTCGAGATTCAGATTCGGCAGGGCGACGATTTCCAGGTCATCCTCGGCAACAAAGATCGCCCCATCGCCATCCTGTCGGAAATGCCCGCCGTGGTCAGTAAGTTGTGTGCCTTCGCGCAAGCGGCGCTTGGCACGCTCTTCTTTTTCTTCCCGCGAGAGCCGCTGCTCCAGCTGGCGAATCGCTTCGTCTTCGACGATCTCGTCAGCAACTTCGATGGCACGCTCTTTGGCTTGAGTCGACCAACCCGCGCAGACCATGCCAACAACAGCAAATGCGATGCTCAAGCGGAGGGCCAATGATTTCATAATGTCCATCACTTTCGCACGTTGAAGCCCAGCGTCAATCAAAAATTGCGTCAGCCACCCGGCTTCTTCATCGCCAGACTATGCAGAATCAGCACGGCCCCCGCGGAAATCATGAACCACCCCAGCCATTCGGGCGGGCTGATCACTTTATTGGGCAGGGCACCCAGATCGCGGGTGAATGACACCATCGTGGCAGTCGTCGACGACTTATTGGAGCGCTCCGCCAGAAATTGCGTGGCCTCATCGGTGAGGACATAAGTGCTCACGAAGCGAAATTGCAAGCCAATCAGCAGAACGATCATCCCGAGGAAAAAATATTGGTTGCGATTGAGTTCCATGGCCTTGATCCTTCATGACGTTGGTTGATGGCGGCGAACACAGCGGCCTCGACCATCACACCATTCACTGAAGCGAGAAAAACGGCTTCTCTTAATCCCTTCATCGAGAAAAGCGCGGTGAAAGCTTCAGAATGCCTCAGTTGTAACCAGTCACACAGATCGTATGGCTCTTAGCGTGTTTCGCGGTTGAGCAAGCGATCGACGCCGCTGTTGAACGTGTCGTTGACCGCGCTGTCGATCAGGTCGCGGCGGTTGGCGTTGACCAGGGCAGCCGCAATATCGGCATGTTGCGCCCAATCGGAAATTTTGTAGTCACGAATATCAACGAACGTGTTGGTCAATTGGCCATCGACCTTGGGGACCAGATGCCAGCCATCGTTAGCGTGAACGACGTGGTAGTGCATGGCCATATAGATAAGCACCCCGCCGGTCAGCACTCCCGCGAAAAAGCTGGTCAGTCGGCGTATCATGCTCGTCTCCGGAAATGGGTCAAAAGGAACGCGGACTTTACGCCGCCTGGGGGAGATTCGTTCTGGCTGGCGCGATCTTGCTCGCCAAATGACCAGTTTCAAGCCGATCCGGCCGGTTGGTGGGATTATAATGAGAACAAGTATTGGCCGTCGGGGGCGTTGAGACAAGATTGATTGACACCCCCCGTTCCCCTGTCAATTGTGAAGAATGACGGACATTTTTCGCCCCTTTTCGCTAGTGCGCGGTACGTTTGCAGGAACCCTTTCCCCGCTGCTGGCAACCACATA
This sequence comes from Bythopirellula sp., assembly GCF_041737835.1. Taxonomy (NCBI): domain Bacteria; kingdom Pseudomonadati; phylum Planctomycetota; class Planctomycetia; order Pirellulales; family Lacipirellulaceae; genus Bythopirellula; species Bythopirellula sp. The sequence continues at coordinate 146,401 of NZ_JBGSQY010000030.1, forward strand.
GCTGCCTGAGATGCCCTCTATGCGCCAAAGAACACCAAACTTCTGGCAACCCTTGCTGGCTTGCGCCGTGCTTGTGGTTGCGTGCATCGCGGGCTGCAATCAAAAGTCGAGCGGCTTAGCTCAGGGGGAAAACCAAACCCGGCCTCGTTCGATTTACGCACTGGGCCAATTGGAACCCGCCTCGGGAATCATCGCCGTCAGCGCGATTCCGGGTGAGCGACTCGTCGAACTCGATCCTGACGTGGTCGAAAACCAGCGCGTGCCAGCCAATGGTATCTTGGGTTTGCTCGCGAGTTACGACGTTGGCAAAGCCCAGCTCGCGGCGCTCGTCAAAAAAATGCAGCTCACCGAGAAGAACAGCGGCCTGCAAGTCGAAACCGCCAAAGCGCAAAAATCACAAGCCGAAGCTTCGCTGGCTCAGGCTCAGGCCAAGCTCAAAGAACTAGAACTGCAATCCATCAAGCTGCAAGCCTTGGAACGATCGGTCCAACTCGCGACCGAAGAATTTATTCGCCTCGAAGCGCTCCGTTTGGAAGACCCGGAATTGGTCACCGAACATCAGCTCAAAAAGCGCGAAAACGAAATGGCAACGGCAGCGGCCGATTTCCGAATCGCCAACGAAAGTTATGAGTCGGCCAAGGAAGCGGCAGATAAAACTGTCACCGCAGCGCAAGCTCAGATTCGTGTGGCCGATCTCACCGTTCAACAACTTGGCCAGAAGTTTGAAGAACAGGCCGTGGAACAAGAAATCGACGTAGCCAAGGAAACGCTAAAGCGCTCGGTGTTGATGGCTCCCAACGTCGCGCCCGACACGCTGCAAAATGTGCTTGAAGTTGAAACTGTCGAAGATCACAAACCGGGTTCGACCGACGATCGCAATCCGCTCACCGTGCTCAAGATTTTCTTGCGTCCCGGCGAATTCGTCACGCAGATGCCCATCATGCAACTGGGCGATTTGAGTTCGATGGTTTGTGTGGCCGAGGTTTACGAAGCCGACGTCAAAGATTTGCAGGTCGGCCAAGCGGCCGTGATTCGCAGTCCCGCCTTCTCGGGTGAGTTCGCCGACGGCATCAATCCCGAAACCCACGAGCGCACCGGTGGCATGAAAGGCCAGATCGAACGCATCGGCGGCATCATCGGTTCCCCGGGGCTGGCCAATCGCAATCCGCTCGCTCCCGCGGATCGCAGCGTCGTGGAAGTGCGCGTGGCCATCGAAGACCCGGTCGCGATTGCCGAAGCTGCCCGCCGTGTCGGTTTGCAAGTGACCGTCGAGTTTGAAAAGCCTGAAACGGAAGAATCCGCCTCCGATGCGAATCCATGAAAACCCCACTCGCCTGGAAGAACCTTGTTTACAATAAGGTCCGCACGGCCATTGGCATTGCGGGGGTGGGTTTCGCCGTCATTCTGATTTTCATGCAACTCGGCTTTTTGGGTGGGATCACGCGCACCGCCACGCAAATCTACGACGCGCTCGACTTCGATTTGATGCTGCGTTCGCCCGCGTACTTACATCTCACGGAAGCCCGTTCCTTCCCGCGCTATCGCGTCCATCAAGCCGCTTCCGTGACGGAAGTCGCGAGTGCCGAACCGTTTTATCTTGGTTTGAGTGAATGGCAGGCCCCAACATTCAACGCCGGCGAAGAAACCGATGACCGCGCGGGGCAATGGCGCGGGATCATCACGATGGGAACCGATCCCAATCACCCTGGATTTGTCCGCGAGGACATCGCCGCGGCAACTCAAGCGCTGACCGATCCGCGCTATGTGCTGGTCGACACCAAATCGACACCCGATTACGGCCCACGCAACGGTCGCCGGTTCAGCGAAGACGACATCGGCGTGGAAACGGCGCTTGGACCAAATCTCGTGCAGATCGTGGGACTGTTCAAGCTGGGCGCCGGCATGGCCAGCAACGGCGCGTGTATCACCAATGTACAAGGCTATGTGCGTGCCTGCCCCTGGCAGACGATCGAAGATGTCACCTTCGGGCTGATCAAGCTTCGCGAAGACGCCGATCCCGAAGCCGTGCGGCAAGAACTGCGAAAGATCTACGGCATTCCCGATACAAACTATGGTCCCGGGGATTTGTCATCGAACCCCGCCGCGTTAACCAACCGCGACGTCGAGATTCTCACCCGTGCGGAAGTCAACGAACGCGAAGAGTATCGCTGGGTTCATGAAACGCCCTTAGGCCAGATATTCACGCTCGGCGTGTGGGTCGCGTTGTTCGTGGGTATAGCAATCGTCTACCAAGTGCTGTCGACCGACATCGCCAACATGATGAGCGAGTACGCCACGCTCAAAGCGATGGGCTATTCGGCCATGTATCTCACCAAAGTGGTGTTGCTGCAATCGGTGCTGCTGGCGCTCGTGGGGTATATTCCATCGCTCGTGATTTCCTGGGGGCTTTACCGCTTGATCGAAGCCCTGTCGGGCATGCCACTCGAGATGACTCCGGGAATCATGATCACCGTGTTGGTGCTCGCCCTGTTTATGTGCGTTGTCTCGGGACTCGCGGCCCTGCGTAAACTTTATAAGGCCGATCCCGCCGATTTGTTTTAAGCGATGAAATCACTCACCAAAACTCCGCTGGCCTGGAAGAATCTGACGCACGACATGCGGCGGTTGGTGGTGGCGATTTGTGGCATCGCGTTCGCCGTGCTGTTGATGTTCACCCAAGTCGGCTTTCAGAATGCGCTCTTTGATAGCCAGGTCAAACTGATCGACGACCTCGCAGGTGATATCTTTATCGTCAGCAAAGCCAAATACACGCTCGCCGCGGAAAAGCGGTTTCCTATTTCGCGGCTCAATCAAGCTCGTTCCTGCCCCGGCGTCGAGGGGGCGTATCCGATTTACACCGAGCTCACCACCTCGGTGGTCCGCCGCATCAACAACGGCATGGGCAATCTCGGCTATCCCCTGCGAACAATCGGTTTCCATCTCGACGATCCTGTGTTCGAAAGCAACGAAATCAACGACCAAAGTCCCAAATTGCGCGTCAAGGGAACCGCCCTGCTCGACCGCAAGAGCAAGCAATCAAAATTTCCTTTCCCTTTGGACGATGATGCCGCGCTTGAGCAGGAATATGTGGAACTCGCCGGCAAGCGGCTCACGCTCGTTGGCACGTTTGACTTGGGGACCGATTTCGCTCACGACGGCAATTTGCTGATGAGCGCCGAGAGCTTCGCCGAGTTCTACCCCCATCGGGTGCGCTTTGGCGATCCCTTAAGCGTGATCGACATCGGAGTCGTGGATGTCGACCCCGCAGCCGACGTCGATGAAGTTCGCACATTTCTCGAGCAAACGCTCGATAAAGACGTGTTCGTCATGACGCGCGCTCAATTCCGTGCCGAGGAAATTCGCTTCTGGGATAAAAGCACGCCGATTGGCACGGTGTTTCTCGCGGGAAAAATTATCGGTTTCATCGTCGGCATGGTCATCTGCTACCAAGTGATCTACTCGGATATCGCCGATCACATGGCCGAATTCGCCACGCTCAAAGCCATGGGCTACACCACCCGATACTTTATTGTGTTGATTCTCACCGAAGCGGTGCTGCTGGCCGTCGTCGGATTCATCCCCGGCACCGCCGTCAGCACGGGACTGTACACCTGGCTCTCCGGCCGTACGGGGTTGTTGATGGTAATGACGCTGCACGGCGTGTTGTTCGTGCTCGTGGCCACGATTGTCATGTGCGTTGCCTCGGGCATGCTGGCGGTGCGAAAATTGCTTGCCGCGGACCCGGCAAATTTGTTCTAAGCCTTACCCTCGAACCTATCACGACTATGACCTCTCAAACCACCATCCCGGCAACCAGCGGCGCGTTTACTGGGAGCGGCTTGCAAATGCCGAAGACCGTGCGAGTCAACGGTCTGAATCACTATTTCGGCGAGGGGGAATTGCGTAAGCAAGCTCTGTATCACAACAACCTCGACGTGCGCCGTGGTGAAATCGTCATCATGACAGGCCCTTCCGGTTCGGGCAAAACGACGCTGCTCACGTTGATCGGCACGTTGCGCACCGTGCAAGAAGGAAGCCTCACCGTGCTGGGGAACGAACTCAACGGTGCGGATCGCGACCTCATCGTGCGGCTCCGCAAGGAAATGGGCTTCATCTTTCAAGCTCACAATCTGTTTGAATCGCTCACGGCCTATCAAAACGTCAACATGGCGGCGGAACTCGTGGGTCTCGACCCCATGGTTGCCGAAGGACGCATTAACTCACTGCTCACCCGGCTCGGGCTGGGGCACCGCATTCACTACAAACCCAAGTCACTTTCCGGCGGTCAAAAGCAGCGTGTGGCGATTGCCCGCGGCTTGGTCCACAAACCAAAATTGATACTCGCCGACGAACCCACCGCCGCCTTGGATGAAAAATCGGGCCGCGAAGTGGTGACGCTGTTTCAAGAACTCGCTCGCGACGAAGGCTGCACGATCATTATGGTCACGCACGACAATCGCATTCTCGACGTGGCGGACCGTATCGTGAACATGGTCGACGGCAAGATTAAGTCCAACGTCGCGGTGAAGGAAACGGCTGTGATCTGCGACTTCTTGAAAGGCTTCCCGCTGTTCGCCGATCTCACGCCAAACACGATCGCGGAGTTGGCTGATCAGATGATGGTCCACGAAGCCGACCCCGGCGACGTCGTCATTCGCCAGGGAGATGCCGGCGATCTGTTCTATCTCATCCGCACGGGCAGAGTCGACGTGTTCATCAATGACGGCACCCAGGAACGCAAAGTCGCCGAGCTCAAAGAAGGCCAATACTTCGGCGAAGCAGCCCTCATCACCGACGAACCACGCAACGCCACGATCGTCGCGCACGAGCCTTGCATTTTCTACGCCCTCGGCAAAGACGACTTCCGCGCCGTGCTCGAAACCAGCGCCACGTTCGAAGAAGAACTACGGCAGGCCTTGTTTAGACGGCAGTAGGGGAGTTACAAGCCGTCCTGTCATTCTGAGGGAGCCTCGGCGACTGAAAAATCTGGTCAGCATAACCCTGCCCTGCCCCACTTAAGTTCGTCAAAGCAGATTGGTCATTTGATGGTGGCTAAATCACCACCGATGGGAAGCCCGCCAGACTTGTAAATCTGACTTGGTTGAACTCGATACCCCATAGAGGTGATGTGGAATAAGAGATGGGCCCAGAAGTCCGCAAACGCCCCCGCAACGACAACCTAACCGTCGCATATGGACCGGCTAGGGCCGCTAAGTCCTTTATTTGCTAGGCACTTCGACTACTCACCCTACCAAGTTCGGCACTTCAGCCGTAGAATCACTCTCAGTAGGCGAGAAGTTGGGACCGTGCTGGGCGTTGCCGGGCCGGTCAAGACGTAATGAAGAATGGGCAGCAAACGGTGACTGCTCGCCTCTCTCATCGTTCAGGAGTGATTTGGTAAGTGCCATCTCTGTTTGTCATTCGTGGCCGCGACCAAGGTACGCGGTTCCAGCTTGAGGAACCGGTCCATACCGTCGGGCGGACTCAATCGAATTCCGTGCGCCTGCACGACACTGAAGTTTCCCGTGAACACGCGGAACTCGTGCGCCGTGGCGATGGCTATGTGCTGCGCGATCTGAGCAGCTCGAATGGCACGTATGTGAACGGCCAGCCAACCAGCGAACGCGAACTTGTGAGCGGCGATCAATTGCAGTTTGGTCGTTCGATGTTGCTGTACACCGGCTTTGTCGAAAACGCCTACGAGAACATCGCCGACCAGATCGACATTATTCCCCGTGCGGATAGCAACGACGGTTCGCGGATCGTGGCCGCGTTGAGCCACTCGAACAACAGCGATTGGCTCTTGCCCGACGCGCGTGATTCTTCGAGCCCCTGGATCGCACGGGCACGCAGCAATTTGCAAATCATGTATCGCACGGCCTTGGCGGTGAGCCACACGATGGACATCGACCAATTGCTGGCCCGCATCATGGAGATGATCTTCGAGTGGGTCGATGCGGATCGTGGCTGCATCATGCTCTACGATACCGAAAGCGAACAGCTCGTACCGAAAGTGCGTCGCCATCGCCGAGGGATTCGCAGCGATGAAAAGATTACGATCAGCAAGACGATTCTCGACTTTGTCGTAGATCGCAACGAAGGGGTGCTCACCAGCAACGCCCGCGACGACAAGCGTTGGGACCCCACGGCCAGTATTGTGAGCTTAGGTGTACGCGAGGCGATCTGCGTGCCGATGCAAGGGCGTTACAACGTCGTGGGTGTGATTTACATCGATACTTCGATCACGCCGCAACGGATGTTGATGAACGCCGGTAAGATCGATCAATTCACCGAGGAGCATTTGCGGTTGATGATCGCGATTGCTCATCAGGCTGCACTCGCGGTTGAAGATACGTCCTACTATAAGGCCATGCTGCAAGCAGAACGGCTCGCGGCGGTTGGCCAGACGATTGCCTCGCTGTCGCACCACATCAAGAACATCCTGCAAGGGGTGCGAGGCGGCAGCTATTTGATCGAACTTGGTCTTGCCGATCATGGCAAATCCCTAAGCAAAGGCGAGCCCGACGAAGCGGCCACGAACAAGGCGGTCGACACGATCCGCAAAGGCTGGGGCATCGTCGAGCGCAACCAGGAACGCATTTCCGCTCTCGTGATGGACATGCTCACGTTCAGCAAAGAACGCGAGCCCGAACCGCGGGCGGCGGATCTGAATGAATTGGTCAAAGATGTCGCCGAGTTGATGCAAGTTCACGCCAACGATATGAACGTGATATTGGAATCAGGAATCGATCCCGCGATGCCGGTATTGATGTTTGACCCCGAGGCCATGCACCGCGCGCTACTCAACGTTGTGACCAACGCGATCGACGCCTGCGACGAAGTTGAGGGGGCCACGGTTACGGTCAGTTCGCAGTACGACCCAGAACAAAAGTTGGCGCGATTGGTGATCACCGATAACGGTGCAGGGATCGCGCCCGAGGACCTCGATTCCATCTTCCACGTGTTTGTTTCCCGCAAAGGCGGACGCGGTACGGGATTAGGCTTGCCCGTTTCACGTAAGATTCTTGAAGAGCACGGCGGGCAAATCTTGGTGGCGAGCGAACCAGGCAAGGGGAGTTCGTTTACTCTTGAACTTCCCGCCACTCAGCCGAACGTTGAACAGTTGCAGGAGTTTGACGGCGAGCCGGGCACGCTCAACCGCGCGACGCAGCAGCACAAAGTCGCTCCGCCTCAACCTTCGTAGTGGGCGTTCGCACCGACATAAGGATTGTGCTCTTTCTCTTCACCGATTGTTGTTTGTGGTCCGTGGCCGGGAAGAACGATAGTTTCCGCGGGCAAGGTGAACAGCTTTTCGTGGATCGAACGTTTCAGATCGGCGAAATTCCCATCGGCAAAATCAGTGCGCCCGATGCCGCCCGCGAAAAGCACATCGCCCCCCAGCACGAACACGGGGTCGTGATCTTCCACGATGAAGACCACATGTCCGGCGGAGTGGCCGGGCGTTTCGCGAACCTTGAGCTTGATGCCGGCCAAATCGAGGGTCTCGCCTTCGGCCACGGTCTGGTCCGCTGGGGGGCTAACCAGTTTGAAGCCGTAACCAGCCGAGAGGTTACCTACGGGATCGGTCAGTTTGCTAGCATCTCCATGGCCGATGATCAGCGGGCACTCAGGCCACTGCTCCTTAAGCGACGCGTTGCCGGCAATGTGGTCGGAGTGGCCGTGAGTGCATAAAATGGCTGCGGGTGTGAGTTCTTGCTCTGCTAGCAAATCTAAAATCGCCTGTGGATCGAAGCCTGGATCGATCACCAGGCACTCACCTTCGCGTGGGCCGGTGACGATGTACGTGTTCTCGTCAAAGGGCATGGAAACCACGCTCTGAATTTTTAGCGGCGACTTATGCATGCAGTGAAATTCCTCTTCCGCCAGTTTGCCCAGTTCGCTAACATCCCCACCCCCGCAGATACCCGCAGCAAGATCGTTACTCTCCCAATAGTTCCGAATAGGCAGGTTAGGTAGAAACTCGGCTTTGACGAGCTGATTGTAATTGTTTCTGCCGTGCGGGGCGATAGTTAGTACGACCGGCAATATTTTCCGTTCTCGCCGTCGGGAAAAGCTGCCTCACGACGGGTCGTGCACATCGCACAACTAACCAATATGAATTGAAATCGAGTGCCGGGAGTGCAACGCTTCCGCAGGAGTAACTTAGTATGGGCTGTAAAGTTTCTTCGCTGTTAGCCGCCACTCTTCTCGCATCACCGTTCTGTCCGACCACATTTGCACAACAAGCTCAGCTAGTCGAGCCCATCCACCGAGTTGAAAACCAACAACCGGCGGCCGCTGCTCCCGCGCAAGTGCCGGCTCAACTTGCTTCGCGAATTGCCCCTCCAGCGTCAACGGGTCCGTTCGATTTGAATCCCCAACCCGGCGAGCATCCCTTGATGCCGTCAGTGCGGATGGCGCAAGACGCGGTAGCTCGAATTGATGCCACGATCGCTGACTACAGTGCGATGTTGATCAAAGAAGAACGTATCGACGGAACACTGAATCCCAAGGAAGTGGCGTTCGTCAAAGTTCGTCACCAACCTTTCTCGGTTTATTGCTACTTCCTGCAACCCCACAAAGGCCGGGAATGTGTTTACACCGATGGCCCCAATGCCTCGAAGGGTGTACTCGTGGCTCGCGATTGTGGTTTCCGCCAACGCCTGGGCAAGTTCGAGCTTGATCCCGAAGGCCGCTTGGCAATGGCCAATCAAAAGTACCCCATCATGAAGCTAGGCGTTCGCAACCTCATGGAGGAACTCTCGGTCGTGGGTGGCAACGATACCCAATTCGGTGAGTGCGAGGTTCAAACCAAGCAAAGCGCGATCAATGGCCGGGCTTGCACCTTGATCGAAGTGGTTCACCCGGTTCCCCGTCAGAACTTCCGCTTTCACAAAGCTGAAATCTTCATCGACAACGAGTTGAAGCTGCCAATCCGCTATGCCGCTTACATGTGGCCGCAAAATCCTGGTGAGCAACCGCCGTTGGAAGAAGCCTACACCTACCTGAACATCAAGTTGAACAACGGCTTCACCGACGCCGACTTCGACAAGAACAACCCCGAATACTTCAAATAAGCAGGTCTTTGTTCGATCAATCATCCATCAGCCCCAGCATCGCACTATGTGATGCTGGGGCTGTGTTTGTTTAAAGAGACGATAGACGGCCAAAAAACTATTCTTACACCTCTGGGGTCACTGCCCCGCTTTAACGTCATCACATCTAACAATGCAATCTGGCTTGCATGAGATATAAAGTTAATCGTTATCAAACGCATAGATGCACGTCTGACGATAGGTTTCCCCAGGCCGCAACACAGCGGAGGGGAAATTTGGATGGTTCGGCGCATCGGGGAAATTTTGTGTTTCCAAACAGAACGCGCATTGCCCGTGATACGGCACGCCCTTTTTGCCTGACTGCCCCGAGAGATGATTTCCCGTGTAAAGCTGCACGCCCGGCTGATCGGTGGCGACACGCATCACCCGACGTGACTTGGGATCGAGCACCTCGGCGATAGGACGCAACGTGCCCCACTCGCCGTTAAGCACGTAGTTTTGATCGTAACCGCCGTTGGTCTCCGCGATGCGATCGCCAATCGCATGCCGCGTGCGAAAATCAAGCGGCGTGCCAGCCACTTCAGCAAACTCGCCGGTGGGAATCAAATGTTCGTCGACAACCGTGTAGCGGTCGGCATCGATCATCAGCTCGTGATCGACAATGCTCGGACCGTCCTGACCAGAAAGATTGAAATAACTGTGGTTTGTGAGATTGATAATCGTCGGCTTGTCGGTGGTCGCTTCGTAGTCGATCCGTAAGGCGTTGTCTTCGCTCAACGTGTAAGTGACCGTGCAGTTGAGCGTCCCGGGGAACATTTCTTCACCGGCGGGGCTTTCGTAAGTGAACCTTACGCCTAATTTGTCGGACAGCTGCTCTCCCGTCCACTTCACCTTATCCAAGCTTCGCGAAATACCACCGTGCAAATGATTGGGACCATTATTGATCGCCAATTGATATTCCACGCCATCGAGTGTGAACTTGCCATGCCGAATGCGATTGGCAAAGCGACCCGTCGTGCAACCGAAATGATGGTTGGCCCCCGAATCATATTCACCCACCGTATCGAAACCGAGCACCACGTCGTCGAGTTTCCCCAACCGGTCGGGCACGTGCAATTCCGCCAGCGTGGCTCCACGGGAAAACCATTTGGCAGTCATGCCGTGCGAGTTCGTGACGATAAACATGGGCGATTTCCAAAAGCTGAAATGGTGACGAGTTCAGGCCGGAAATTATGGCGATCCGCGCGAATCTCCGCAAGCGAATCCCGGTGTCGGGGGTAGGCGAAAAATGGTTTTGTCAGGTAACATATCACGATCGACTTTGTGAGAATACATTTCAGCGGAACGTCCTTAGTAACGAGAACACCAGCAATAATTTCATGCATAATCAACAAACTTCAATCCGCATCGGCGTGGACCTGGGTGGCAGCGACATTAAACTCGGGGCCACCGATTTGAGTGCCACGACGATTCTGACTCCTGAATTGGTCAAATGCGCGAGCCTGAGCCAAGAAGGTCCGCAAAAAACGATCAGCCAAATCACCAACGGCGTGCAAGCCGTTCTTAACAAGGTCGATGCCCGCTGGAGCGACATCGCCGACATCGCGGTGACTGTCCCTTGCCCTTGCTCGGCCGAAGGATTGATTTTGAGCGTGCCGAATCTGGGCACGCCCGAAACCAAGCATCTCTGGCAGGTGCCGTTTGGAGAACTGCTCGCTGCGGAAATCGAAAAGGTGGCTGGTCGCGCGATTCCGGTTTTTGCCTGCAACGATGCCAACGCCGCGGGCCAGGATGAAGACTTCACACGCTTTGGCAGCACCACCGCCTCGCGAACGACGGTCTTTGCAACCACCGGCACGGGCCTGGGTGGGTGTATCATTGCCGATGGACGAGTCTTTTTTGGTTTGGGTCAAGCGGGTGAATTGGGTCACATGAAAATCGCACCGCCGGCTGCCTATGCCGAACGATTTGCCGACGATCCGTTTCCCACCTGTGGCTGCGGAGCCAAACAGTGTGTGGAATCACGCGCTTCATTGTCGGGGCTCGTGCGGCGGATTACTTGGGCGTTGAGTGATGCCGGCACGGCGTTGATCACCAAAGATTTGCAGTCACGCGGCCAGTCCGTGAATCCCGAAGTCGTGGCCCGACTCAAAGAGCTTCATCAAGAAGGGGCGAAGCGCGCCGCTTACGAAGTTCGGACCTTTGCCGATAAGCAACAAGACGCCTTCTGCCGTTGGCTGCTCGATGATTGGGCGATCATGTTCGGTGCCCTGTTCGCAAGTGTTGCCGCCGTGCTGCACCCCGACATATTCATCATCGGGGGTGGACTCACGGAAATGTCGACCGAAGGCAAGGAATGGTTCTTAACCACGGTGAAGCAATCCTACGCCGCTGTCAACAAACAAGTCTGTTTTGATAGTTCCCCCACCAATTGCGACATCCAGTGGAGCGTTAGCCGCGATCAAGGGTGGCGGGGTGCAATTCTGATGGCGATGCGAGCCAAAGGTTAAAAAGAAAAACGAACGATCCTTGACCAATCAAGCGCCGCCACGAGTACGCGCGGCCTGGGAGATCTTGTCGCCGATCATGGCGATTTTTTGGTCACGCAACCGCTTTTCGTTGAGCCAATACGGGCTCGTGATTTCTTTAAAGGCATAAATGGCCGCTTGAATCCCTTCGGCCCAGGCCACGGTAATGAGCTTGATGTCTCCATGCACGTCGCCGATGGCGAAAATCCCGCGCCGACTGGTTTCAAAGTAGGGATCGACCGCAATGCTGCCATCTTCATTGAGGCGAAGATTAAGACGTTGAAAGGTTTCCTTGGCCGAGAGAAAGCCAATCTGTACCACCACATAATCGGCGAGGAGTTGCTGGCCTGTGGTGAGTTCCAAGGCAATTTCGCCTGCTTGGAACCAAGCCCGAGAAATTTCGGTGCTGCAGTGGACGGTTCCACCCGCCTGACGAAAGCGCGTCACGCTGTCGGATTTCGCGACGGGCACTTCCTCACGGACCACGACGTCGACTTGGCCGTTGCGCTCTTGAGCCATCACCGCGGCATCAAGGGCCGAGTCGCCGCCACCCACCACAACAATCCGTCGGCCATCATAGTCGCCGATTTTGGGAATCTTGTAGAACACCTTCTTGGATTCAAGTGCATCGACCACTGGCAAGGCACGTGGATAATGCAAAAGTCCACAGGCTATCAAAACCTTGCGGCACAGATACTCGCCGTTCTTAGTGACAACCTTCTTAAGAACGTCCCCTTTTTCTTCTTGATTGGTGTCTTCAATGGTTACGAGCTCGTCATTGAATCGAAACTGCACCAGGGCGTCGACTGCTTGCCGATAGGTGCGTGCCGAGAGTTCTTCGCCACTAATCCCATCGGGAAAGCCGGGAATGTCGACAATCTTTTTGTCGGCGTAAAGAAATTGCGGCTGTCCACCCGGTTTGTCTTTGGCTTCAATCACGAGTGTCGTCAGTCCGCGATGCGCGGTCGTCAAACTCGCCGCCAACCCCGCGGGGCCGGCTCCAATGATGACAACGTCCCAATAAGCCAAACTGTCGAAATCGAGATCATCCGCAAGTTCGGTGACTTTGAAATCAGCCATAAAACGTGTTCCTTCCAGCCGTTTGGTTCTATTCCCGCTTCGTTGTTATAATGAAAGTCTGAATGTGGAACCACCGCGGGAATAAAGTCATGACGCTTCGCACGCTTATCATTCCTCTCTTTATGAGCCTCGCTGGCGGCGCTATGTTCGCGAGTTTTTGCGCAGCGCAAGGGCGCAATCCGATGCAGCAAGGCGGTCAAGGCGGTATGGGTCAAAGTGCCTTTGGACTCAGCGGTCAAGGCGGTGGGGGACAAGGTGTTGGCCGCGGTCAAAGCCGAGCCGGTGGGCAAGGAGGTTTTGGATCATCGGGCGGTTTTGGATCGGGCAGCACGGGCGGCGGTGCTTTCGGAGGTATGGGCCAAGGCGGCACCAATCAACTTGCTCCCGGCCAAAATGGCTTCATCGGCAGCAACTCTGATCAGGTTCAAGATCTTTTTCGCAACCGCCGAGGAGCCCAAGGTCGAACCGCGATGTTTGATTTTATGATCGAGAATCTCAACGATATGCGTGATCGCGGCGGTCGTGGTGGTGGCGACAATCGCACGCCTCCCGTTCGCGTAAAGCTGCGCCCCGCGTTTGAAACACCGCTGGGCACGATGCAGCAGGTGCATAGCGACGTTCAGACACGCCTTTCAAGCAGTCTGAATGATCTGGGAGTGACCGATACGCGCATCGCGATGGAAGGTCGCACGCTCACCCTCGAAGGAACCGTGGCCAGCGACCACCACAAGGCGTTGGTCGAGAAAATGATCTCGCTGGAACCAGGAGTATCGACGATCGAAAATCGTTTGACCGTCGATCCTAGCCTCAAGCCAGAATAATGCCCATTATTTCTTGGGCGAGCTAAGACGTTTTTCCCACCTCTTGGGCAGCGAAATCGTCGTGGTCGACATCCCTGCCTCGGCTTTTTCAGCTTTCTGCTCTTTCACAGGCGTTTCGGCTGAAAGTTGTTGCACGACGTTTTGCACCAAGGGTTTTTCCGTGTGCTGAGCAATGTCGACCTTGCCGACGCCCGCTTCTTGAACAAGATGTTGACGATCTTCCTTGCTTACGCCTGGCAGAAGATGCTTGGTTTGCTCGCCCATCACATAGTTGGCACCATCGGGATCAAAGCGAGCAATCAGGCTGATATGCTTAATGTCTCCCCCGACTTCATCCCAGGGGATCCATACGCTGTAAGAGGGACCTAGCTGCGAATCGCTTTCGTGCCGTACAAACGATTCCTTGGGGAAGACATATTTCCGCGTCGGATGGGTTTCATGCGGCTTGCGGTCTGTTTCGTCGTAAGCATACACAACCAATTGACCATCCACGCGGATCGGATCTTCAGACTCTCGATTGAAGAAGATAATCCGCCCACCAAAGCCACGTTGAGGCGCTTTCCCCGTGCGTTGAAGCACCGTATCGGTCCAGGTGCTGACGATTCGTGTGGGCACTTCCGGCAAGTCCGGTTTGCTCGACTTCATTCCGACCGCCCGCTTGAAATCTCCGTTCTTAGCATATCGCCAAGATTTCTTCGTCGAAGCGCAGCCCGAGACGCTGCTGATCGCCACCAGACACGCCAGGGCTATCAACAACAATGGAGACCGTCGTTGGCATACTTGCTTGTTCATGTTTATTTGGCGGCCGTCGCTTCGTTTTTCGAGCTGCCCAACGAAAATGGGAACCGCAATGCCGAGCGCTCGCCTGACTCTTGCATCGGAGCATTACTCTGCGGCGGCAATGGCATCTCGTCCAGGGGGGGAGCTAAATCCGGCGTTGGCAGCAGCTCACCCTCGGGAACCTGTTCGGGAAAGACCGTCTGCGATTCCGATTCGCCCAGGACGTCGTCCTTGCTCCGTAATCCCACCGGTCCGTGCATGTTGATCACGTCGGAAAGGCACCAGCTCATGCGGGCCGATTCAACTTGTTTGAGCATTTCTGACTCGAAGCGATTGTTCACAACATGCGGCGTCAGAATGATCAGCAACTCCGTGCGACGCGTCGAGGTGCTGTCGAAACGGAACAAACTTCCTAAGAGCGGAATATCGGCCAGGATCGGCACGCGACGATGCAAGGCAAAGTCACGTTTCGTCAACAAGCCGCTTAACACAACCGTTTGACCACTCGCGGCACTGACGGTCGTGGTGGCTCGCGTCATCGCGATGATCGGTGCGTTGATCGCGTCGCCGTTGGGAGCGATCGACACCGGCACGCCGTCGGCAACGCTTCCCAATTCACTTTTCTCGGCAATGACGTTCATCACGACCAAGCCTTCGGGACTGATCCGCGGCACGACGGTTAGGCCCAAGCCCACTTGGCGGAAGTCAATTGTATTGTTGCGCTGGCCCAGGGCGTCGATCGTGCTGCCCACGATGAACGGCACGTCCTGCCCGACAAACGCAGTGCCTTCTTGATTGTTGAGGGCCATGATCTGCGGACGGCTCAGAATTTCTAGCTTGCGAGATTCTTGCAGAGCTCGCAGCAGCATGCTCACGCTGTCGCTGCTTGCCGAGAGGACCATGCCGCCAAATCCCAGGTCCGGATTGACCCGCTGCATGGCAAAACTTGCCAAACCTTGGGCGGCCACATTGCCTGCCGTAGCCAACGACCGGTCACTACCAGAATTGCCCAACGGAATGCCCGCGTCACCAAAATTAAAGCCAGGGGCAAGCGTCGCAGATTGAATCGTTTGCTGTTCAACCTGGGTTATCGCACCGCCTGGAGTCGTGGTTTGCGTCGTCGTATCCGTAAGCTCCAGTTCGCTTAAGAGACTCCGATCGAACAACACAGAATCTTGCAGACCGAGTTCGATGCCGAATTCATCGGCATCTCCAAGTTCCACTTCGCCAATCAGCACTTGCACCATCACCATCGGCTCTTGAGCATCAAGCTCGCGCACCAAGCGTGCAATCTCGTCGTAGTAGCGCGGAGTGGCGCTGACGATCAGACTGTTGCTTTCAATCTCCGGTACGACCACAACTTCCCGTTCGATCTGCTGGAAGGGACTGGCCGTTCCGGGAGCGGTCCCTTGCACGTCGCGCTCGGCACGCAACCAATCGTTTAACGCCAATGCCACTTCTTCGGCCGGTTTATTGTTCAGTCGATAGACATGATTCTGCCGATCCCGGGAATCCGTGGAGTCGAGTCGCAGCACGATGGCCTCGACCACCAGCAAGTCTTCCAACGTTCCCGCGGCGATAATGCTGTTGGTGCGTTCATCGACTTCGATGCGTATGGCCGACAGAGAGGCCGGTTGATCACCGTCCCCTTCCCCTTGTGGTCCCGTGGCAAACAGCTCTCTTAAGGTTTCCGCCAAGGATACGGCATCGCCGTTCTTGAGCGAGAAAATCTTGAGCTCCACGGCGGCATCGGGGGATTGATCCAATTGAGAAATCAAATTCGCCAGCATCGGCATGCTCTCGGGAGGTGCCGTCACGATCAAGGCGTTCGCGCTCGGAGCCCCCGTCACTTTCGAACCGCTCAATACGCCCGATTCCAACTGCTGCTTCCCTTGAGAATCGATCGTGATCAATTTCAGCAACCGCGAAAGATTCTCGGGGCCACCTGTGCCCGTCGGATTGAAAGCTTCTTGCAGCACTTCAGCCAGATCGGTTGCGACGGTGTTCTTGAGTTTGAACACACGTATCTCGTTGACCGAATCGCTCGCCTGCTGATCGATTTCGTTGATCAACGCGCGGATTTCTTCCATGTCCCGCGGTGTGGCCCGCACGACGAGGGCATTCAACCGCGCGTCGGCAAACATTTGTGCCCGCGAACCGAGGCCCGGGACTTCCGTCTCACCTTCCACGGCAAACAAACTTTCCACTACGGGGAGCGCATCCACGGCGTTGGCGTTTTTCAAGCGGAACACGCGGAACTGCATGTTCTCTGCGGGCGTTGGCAGATCCAACCGCTCGATGATGCTCTTCGCACGTTCCACCGAAGGTTCCAAACCGACCAGCAGAACTGCGTTAGGATTTACGAGCGGCACCGCCACGATCGAACCAAAACCATAACGTGTGGAAAGCTCGCCCGTGACTTGCACGAGCAATGCCGCCAGGGCCTGCGAATCAATGTTCTTGAGCATCACCACTTCGATCACCGGCTCGGAGATTTGTTCCATCTCTTCGATTTCTTCGATGATCTTCATCACTCGTTCGACGTCTTCGGGGCTACCACGCAGCATCAAGCTGTTGGTCCCTTCGACAACGTCGATCCGCACCGGTCCCAGCGGGCTATTCTGTTTGCCACCCTCAGTCGCGGCAGGAGCCTCGCCAGGGATTTCGGCTTGAACGGTTTGTGCTTTTGTCGTGGTTCCCGTCAGCAGCGCAACCGCTTCACGCAATTTGGGATTGGTCGGAGCTTGCAACACGGCCACCTTTTCACCAGCCGCCGATTTATCCAGCGTCGCGACGATTCCTTGCCAGGCTTTCACTTGGGCCGGCGTGCCGTCAATCTTGAATTCCTTTGTGGTATCGTTGACCCAGATCTTCACCACGGGGCCATCGCGATTTTCGATGACTGTCGCGCGTCCCGCTGAACCGGCTTCAACATTGAGTTTGCGTCCCAGAACTTGTTCTAAACGCTGATGCAGCGTTTCGGTCGTCAAGGATTGAAGCCGATTTGAAACAACAGGAGCAGGCAGCACCGGAGCAACCTGCGGCGCGAGTTGAGGCCCATCACTGGGAGCAGGTGGAGCTGGCTCTTTCGCCGTGAACTCTCGTGCAATTCGTTCGTGAACCGCAGGTAGCGCGACCACAACCCATTGCTGCGAAGCAGCGTCGTAAAATTCTCGCACATCTTGCCGGCCAGCAAACTCTTGCCTGATCGGCTCCATGCGCTGAGCACCCGCCGCATCGACACGATACGTTTGCACATACGGGCCGCTATTATTTGTGGCCTGCTGCGCTGCGGCCAATTGCGCCAGTAGACCAACAATCGCCACACAGCAAAGCACGATAACGCGCCGCTGAACGCCCTTGAGCAGATTGGATTGTTGGTTGGTCATGGCAGGCCACCGTTGCCGGATAGGTGCGCGGAACGCCTAAAAAGGCGCCCTTACAATCGGAATAATCGGCAAAGTTTGCCCAAGACGCCAGAAAATACCACCATCTGGGGAGAGATTATCCCGCTAGCAGATTAGCCTGCTTGCTGCGTAACGGGCTGAGCTTGTCCCAAGGACTGCCCCAAGAAGATTTGCAGGCGGTTGCCCTCTTGCTCGACGATGGCTCGGCGGCCGTCGATTTCACTCACTTTGCCGGTGAATTTACCGATCTGAATCGAATCCCCGGCACGGAAATACATCATCTTGCCGGAGTCTTTCATCCGGATCGACATATACCAACCCCCCTCACCCTGCCCCATGCCCGAGATGAATGCTTGATCGGCTTCGTTCTCTTGAGGTTTGCTAGCAACGACGGCGGTGTCTTTGAACGGCGCAAACAGATCGCGTTTGGCGATAGCTGCTTGCAATTCATCGAGCGGCGGAAGCTTTAAGTCACTCTTCAGATCGCTCAACGTATCGGTGCGTGGTGAGTCACGCATTGATAGCGCATCAACCGTCAACGTAATCGAAAGATCGTTTCCTTCCTTGGCGGGAGCAAGCGAAGCCCGCGAGATTCTTTGCAAATGCCCTGCTTGATAGAACCGTGACAGAAAATCGACAAGCTGCGACATTTGCCCCGAGGCCGTCACGACATAAGTGAATTCCTGTGTGCGGTCATTGCCGCCTCGTAGGCCAGCAGAACTTTTGATGTCAGCCACCTTCAACCCCGCCTCGGTCATTTGTTTCTGCAACCAATCCTGGTAGAGCGAATTCGCAATATCCGCATTCGTCGGCAGCGACTGCTTCTGCCAGCGGCGCAGCTTCGTCACGGCTCGCTGGCCGCGCAGCTTGGCCGTGCGGGCTTGGCTAACTTCCTGTTCCGCTTCGCGAAGTTCCGAACGATTCGCCTCGACGGCATCGCGATAGCGGGTCAGCCCCGACGAGCCAACCCACAACACGGCAATCATGCCCACGGTGCCAGCGAGAATTTTTTCGCGTTGCGTCATGGCTGGCCCCCCGCGGGACTACCATCGACGACGTCGACCACGATTTGCACCTGCCAAGGGTACTGCCCCCCATCGGTCGTAGGATCGCTTTGCTCGCGGCGGACACGATGGCCCGTATCGCGCAGGCGATTCTCCAACGGCTGAACTGCGGCGGCACTAGCCACGTTGCCCGTGAGAATCAAGCGTCGATTGGTGAGATCAACTCGCTTCAAGACTCCATCGTTGGCGATTGCAAAATCCTTGGAATCAAACGTCTCTGGCCGCCAATCCTCGCCCAAAGCCGCGAGTTCCGTGAGCAAATTCGGCGAAGCGTCGAGCCACTCGCGAATCCGGGCCGCATCGCGTTCTTCTGCCTGCAAAGGCTCCAACTCTTGATTGATGGTGTACAGTTCGTCCTGCAATTTCTCCGTCGTCCACAGCGGCTCGTTGAGATTCGCATACATCTGCCAGCCGATCATCGCCGCAAGTAACCCTGCGGCCACACCCGCGAGCACCAACGTGCGTCGATTCGATTTCGGTTCCGGCGGTTTCCGGGGATGCAAAAAGTCGAGGACCGGTGGCTGCCCTTGCACGGCTTGCCAGGCGATTCCCAGCAGCGGCAAAAGTTCGGCTCGGATCGCAGTTGCCGACTCCGGCAATGAGACTTCCGGCGGCAAGCTCAAAGTTCGCACCGAGTGTGTGAACTGGCCCCGCAATTCATCTGCTAAACCTTGCAGCGCCGCAATTGGTTCACCCAGGGCAAGAATCTCGGCCTCATCGGCAAGGATTCCTTCCTGCGACAAACTCAACATCGTGCGGCGAAGTTGGGCGGTCACTCCAGCAGCCGCTTTGCCACTGTCCAGTTCTTCCACAAGCGTCACTTGTCGAATCAGCGCCATCTCGCCGGCGACCATCGCCCAAATCGTTGCTTCTTTACCCTGGATTGCGACCAGTACCTGTGTGGTTTGTGTCGCTGGGTCGAGTTGCTTGCCAAGTTCGGCCCAACCGACCGCCAACGGAACGAGATGCTCCGCTTTCAAACCGGCGATGCGTGAAAAATTCCGCACGCGTGCCAGCTCTGCCACTCGGAGCATCATTCCCAACACCCGCTGGGGACGATCTTCGCTGCCGACAAACGGCAGGAAGTCGTAGCCAATCGCTTCATCGTCGCGCGACGGCTCCAGATCAAGCTGCAACGTGACCAGGGCCGGCAGATCCTCGGGCGGACACGGGGGCAATGAAACATACTGCCACTTGATGGCCGCTGAAGGAATCGCCATCAACATCTCAGCTTTGTTGGGCTGATGAACTTCCAATTCCGCGGCAAACTTCTTTGCCGCGGCGGCGATATCCGCGCCCTCAATCTGTACGGCAATCACGCCTTCGACCTGCATGCCCGAGTGTTCCGCGCGCGCAACCACGGCACGAATTTCTTGAGGAGCAAGTTGGATAACGACGGCTCGTGTCATGCTAATATTCTTCGTAGCCGCAGGCGGAAGCACACGGTTCTTATAATTATGGACCACCGGCTCCCGCCGACGGCTATTAGATAATTTTAGTCACAAAACTGGGCCGATGCGAAACTACTTATTGCTGCTCGATGACTGCCGCTCCCAGCTCCGTAGGCGTAAATCCCGGCCCCAATTTGCTCAAATCTTCCCAGCCGACCAGCAAGGTCGTCGTATCCGTGCGGTCAAACACAATTTGGGCCCGCGAGGTCGCCGGCTGCCCGTCGAAAAAGCCCACGACTTGGGCACTGTAAACGTCACCTCCCGAAGTGACAAACGGATCGATCTGTTTCATCTCTTCGAGGGTCACCACCCCATTGGCCAACAGCCAAATCGCATGACGCTGCAAACTGATCTGTCGATCGACGGCCACCTCACGCATCGTGAGAATCTGATCGGCTTGAATTTCCGTCAGATTGGGGATCGACAACAGCACAGGCCGCGTCGCCAAATTCACATTGATCCGCCCACCACGCGCTGCCTCATCGGTGGTGGTCAGCTTGTCCAACAAGGTCAAAAAAACGCCGCTATAAAGCCCGGCACCATCTTGCCAAGGAGATTCAACCGTTTCTTCCGCTCCACCTGGTGGTGTCGCCCCCGGAGGAGTCCCTGCTGATTCGCCCTCTTCACCCTGCACAGGTGGGGTTTGTCCTGATTGGCCGTTCTGATTCTCTTGAATGGTTACTCGCGCTCCCACCAAATCCAATAGCGAATTGATCTCGGTTGTCGGTTCGACGTTCAAATCGATCGTCAACGACGCGGCGCTCGAGTTCCCGCCACCAGGGCCAGCCGATTCCCCCTCCGCCGGCCCATACTGGCGATACGCGATAATAAAATTCGCAGCCTCCGCGTCGACGGCTTGTTGCAACGCCGTCTGCAACGCACGTAAGTCGGGATTGTTGACGTTGATCTTCGGATTGCCCGTCGGATCGAGCATACGCTCCGCGGCATAGACCGTAAAATACGCCGACCAACCCCGATTCAATTGGCCCAGCGAATTATCAAGCTGCAACAACATCCCCCGCGCCTGCTCGCCGGTGTCCACCACAAAATTGCGATTCGTATCGAGTCCATACAACAACTCCGGCGTCACGCCCCGAACTTGCAGCAACTCGCTGAGCGATTGCAACGGCCCATTCCGCGGTTGATAGGCCGGGCTCAATCCCTGGTAATAGCTATCCTCGGCACCATACGCCCGAGGCTGGTTATCGGCGTCAATCCAATCGAGAATCGCGTCGGCGATGTCCTCGGTCATCCCGGGAATAAACAGCAATCGATTCCGCGTGGCGGTCTCATCCCCTTCGGCTTGTGCCAGCGCGTTGAGATTCAACTTGCTGGATTCGTCTTCCAAGCCGTAGCGCACGCCGGAGTAGTAACCCTGGACGATATCGGGAGCGACAACCGTGAACCGTCCGCGTGATTCCAGATTCAAATCATCCGCCACCAATATGCCTTGCATCGTGCCAGGATTGGCCAGCAATCCTCCTTGCTGGGCAATCAACGCATCGGTTTGATCGAGAAACAAGCTGAGATGGGCGGCTGCTGATTCGGTGAGATAGCGAGCTTGCAGTTGCTGACCCGCGTTGCGTGTGGCTTGATGCTCGTTGCGCATCAATGTCAGATACGACGCCGTCGCCAGCGACATAATCACAATCGACAACAACACCAGCAGCAAAATACTACCGCCGCGGCTCGCACGATTGATCAGCATCAGGGGCCTCCTGGCTGCTGTGGTTGACTCGTGTCGGGTGCTGCGGGGCCGCTCAATTGTTGCGGCTCGTCAAGCTGTGGGATACGCACGACCAGCCGGTGTTCCACCCACCGCGCGGGATCGCGGCGACGTTCTTCTTCATCAAGATCTCGCTGTGCAGCATCGATCCCCAGCACGTCCGCAAACAGTGTGACCTTGATTTCCACCGCCGCGGGCAATCCTTGCTGCGTCGAAGAATCCCACTCTTCAAACCACTGCACAGCATCGGAATACATGAACGAAATCTGCACCACTTCCGGCGCAAGTAATTCCGCCGGTTCCTGGCTTTCGGTAAGCCTTGCGCTCGGTGCAGTCGTCGACATGATCGACGCCGTGGGCGTTTGACGGCGGTAAAGCCCCGTGTAGCCGGTCAAATTCGTGTTGTCACTCACGCCCCCCGCCGCCAAATCCGCGAGCGTCATCACCCGCCCTTCTTCAAAGAAATACTCCACCGTCTGGGGCATGTCATAAGGATCAGTCGTTGCGGCGATTTCAGCCGCAGGCACCATCACCTGCCGCCAATTCCGCTCCGTCGCACGATCGATCCGCAACTCGGTTAAAGTTCCGTAGATGCCCAGATCGGTCGAAGTCGATTGCCCAAAGGCAGGGCCTGAACTTGACCCAGCATCCGAGCCAAACCCACTCTCTGCGCTGCCGTCAGCCAAGCCAGGTTGCCCCGCACTCGAGGACGACGTTGCATAACGAGCTGCTCGCAGATCCTCGGCAATCTTATTGAGCAACGTCCGCGCAAGTTGGGACGATTCCACTTGCGTGCGGCTGGTATCAACGCGGACGAGATACAAATCGATGGCCGTCACCAACAGCGCCATCACCGCGCCACACAGCCCAATCGCCAACACAACTTCCAGCAGCGTAAAGCCACGCCTCATATCCCCCTCCGTGGTACTCCAGGGAGGGGCTAGGGGAGGGTCGATTGAACCCAGATACCAACATCGCTTCCTAACCACTGCCACCTCCCACACCAGCTGTGGCATCCGCGGGAGTTTCCGCCACCGGCGCAGTGTAGTATCTGACCAATCGATATTTCACCGGATTAAACTGCGGCTCCAAATCTTGCTCGACAATCACTTCGATCAATGAGAGCCCAACGATATTCGTCGTGTTGATAGTCACGCTGTACATCCAGGGAACGGTTTCCTCGGACGTTTCCAATGGCTGCCGCGAAACTTGAATGACTTCCGTGATTCCAACAAGCATTTCATCCATCACGGTCGCCGCCATCAGCTGCGCGCGGGATTCGGCTTGAGCATCGCGCGCGTGGCGCCCGGCGATAGCCATGATTTCACCCAACACGGCGACAGACCCCGCCAGAATCGCGAGTGCCAGAATGACTTCAATCAGTGTGAATGCCGAACGAGCGGAGCGTCTCATTGAAATTGCCTCCGCTCGGCTTCTTCTTCGGAGAGCAATTCACTCGAACGCGCCGTGCCCGTCAGCGCTCGCAACGTGGCTCGCTGAAAAACTTGCTTTTCATTGCGCAGCAACACGCTCGCAGCGGAGGACGAACCATCGGGGAAAAACAAAATGGGGCTCGACCACAAGCCAGACCCACCCTGCGCCATCGGCGTGACTTGTGGCCCAACCGTCGGTTCAAAAACCTGAACATCCCCCTCAGCAAAAACCACTTGCTCGGGAAGATTGATGTCTTCAATCGGCGCAGTGTCTGTAACAAGCGCAGTCGGTTCTTCGACCACCGGCAGCGTCTCCTCAGGAAACCAAGGCTCGCTGCGATAGCTACCCGATTCCGGTTGAAACCGGAATTGCTGAATCTGCCCCGTCTCGATGGCCCGGGCGCGTGTCTCCGACCACGAAGCCAGAACTTGATCGGTAGCTCGTCGCAAACGCACCGAGGCGAAGCCCCCTTCAAAGAGCGGCATCGCCAGGCTGCCCACGACCACGAGCAACACCAGAACGAGCAGCACTTCAAACAGCGTCAAGCCGCGACGAGCAATTGGCACGGATTAGCCTTTCGCTTCCCAGTTGCCGATGTCGTCTTCCGTGCCGCTTTTACCATCGGGACCATTGGACCAGAAATCGTACTTGCCGGAGTTCTTCTTGCCCTCGGCTGTGTACTGATACTCATTGCCCCACGGATCTTCCTTCAATTCTTCCATGTAAGGGCCGGACCATTTCTCTGCAACTGAAGAATCGCTTGGTTTTTCCCACAAATCCTGTAGCTTGGTGGGGTACTTGTTTGTATAGAGCCTGTAGGATTCGATACTGCTCTTTACCAGTCCAATCTGCGACTTGGCGGCATCAATGTTGGCACGTTCTTTGACGCCACCAAACTGGCTAACTGCGAGCGACGACAAGATTACCAAAATAATCAACACGAGCAGCACTTCGATCAGCGTGAAGCCTGTACGTGGTAACGCCGATGTTCGCGAGTGACTCTTGCGAAAAAACATAGGGAAACTCCTTTCCTCTGTACTCATTTTTGACTTGGGGAGGGACGCCTGAGGCGGGACAAGTTTATTCAATTTAGCGCTGGAGCTTGCTCCGCACACAACAAACAATTTCACTCATTACAAAGCCGTAGCTGATTTTAACATTGGCAGTAGCAGCGCGACAACGATCACCAGCACCGCCGAAGCCATCACCAACAGCATCAAAGGTTCAACCAGCCGCACCATCAGGTCCAATTTCCGCCAAGTTTGCCGCTCCAGCGAATCGGCAATGTCGGTCAGCACGGTTTCCAGCGTGTTGGATTGTTCGGCAACGCTGATCATTTCTACGACGTCGGGCGGAAAATGTCCGCTGGATTTCAAGGGATTCGCCAAAGATTCGCCTGCCGTCAGATTGTCGGCGGCATTGTTCACCGCGGCGGTGAGCACGCGATTACCAGTCGAATCGGCACTGATGGTGAGTGCCCGCACGATGGGGACACCACCGCTAAGCAGCGTTCCCAGCACGCGGCAAAATCGGGAGACCGCCAAATTGCAGTAAATGGCACCCGCTTGGGGAATCTTGAGTTTCCACTTGTCGACAAACCAGCGCCCGGCTTCGGTCGCAATCTGAGAACGCACGGCCATCACAATCAGGCCGATCGCTAGAGCGATCAAAAGCCCATAGCTCGAAATGGCCGTGCTGAGCCAAAGCAAAAACTCCGTCATCAACGGAAGTTCCCCTTTCGCACGCAAACGGCTGAACAGAGTTTCAAACTGCGGCACAAAGTAAACGATCAAGACCGTGACGATCGAAATACTGAACACAATCAAAAACATAGGGTATGCGAGCGCCCCCATGACACGGCTTTTCAGTTCGGCCTGTTGATCGGTAAACCGAGCCACGCGTTCCAAGGCCTCTTCCAAAAAACCACCTTCGATCCCCGCGCGGACGATGCTGATCGACAAATCATTGAAGGTGCGCGGATGCCTAGACATCGCCTCGGCCAATGACTCGCCGTCGGCGATGCGATCACGTAAGTCTTCGATCGTGGTCTTAAGTGCCGGCAACGTGCTTTGATTGCCAAGCACTTCGAGGGCCCGCAGCAAGGGCACGCCGCTTTTCATCAGCGCGGCCAGTTGCAGATAGAACTGCGCCATCGCGTGCGGGCGCACCTTTCCGCCGAATTTAATTCGCACGGGGGCAGCCGCTTGCTTCACTTCGACCGGAAACAGCTTCATCCCCGCGAGCGTGGTCATGGCCTCGCGCTGCGTGGCTGCCGACAACTTCCCCGCAACGCGTTGACCGGCGATATCTCGAGCGATGTAGGCAAAGTCGGCCATAATGAATGCGGATTGCGGATTTCAGTTTGCGGAATGGTATTTCGCTGTAGTCCTAGTCGCCCGAGATATTCTATTCATGCGTGTTCGGCTTAATCTTGTTCATCAATCCGCACTTCGCAATCCGAATTCCACGATCAAAGCCGGTCACCCTTTGTCACGCGCAGAACTTCTTCAACGGTGGTGATTCCCTCAAGCACCTTAAGCCACGCATCTTGCCGTAAGGTACGCATTCCGTCGGCGAGAGCCGCTTTGCGAATTTCCCAACTGCTTGCCCGATCGTGGGCCAATTGACGCACAGAGTCGGTTGTCACGCAAAGCTCAAAAATGCCCTGCCGCCCGGCAAAACCCATTTCGCGGCAGAGTCGGCAACCCGCCGGATGGTACAGCGGCATTCCCCCCGCGATGTAATCGTCCCACGGAAAATCGTCAGGCAGGTCTTCTTGGCGAGGCTGATAGGGTTCCCGGCAGGTCCGGCAAAGCCTGCGCACAAGCCGCTGAGCCATCACCGCTTCGATCGTGCTCGCCACCAAAAAAGGTTCGATTCCCATATCCACAAGGCGTGTGTAGGCGCTCGGCGCATCATTCGTATGTAACGTGCTAAATACCAAGTGACCAGTGAGCGAGGCTTGAATCGCATTTTCAGCCGTTTCGTGATCGCGAATTTCCCCCACCAACACCACGTCAGGATCATGTCGCAAAATGGCACGCAAGGATTGGGCAAACGTCAGCCCAATCTTCGGGTGGACCTGGATTTGATTGATCCCTTCGAGTTGATATTCAACCGGGTCTTCGGTGGTGATGATCTTGGTGTCTTCACTTTTGATATCCAGCAGCGCGCTATACAGCGAAGTCGTCTTGCCCGACCCCGTGGGCCCGGTCACGAGAATGATTCCGTGCGGCAAGCGAATCAGCTGATCGAAGTGGCGGCGCAAGTCTCCTTGCATACCCAACTTCTCGAGCGAAAACTCCATGCTCCCTTTGTCCAACAGACGCATGACGATCCCCTCGCCATGCAGCATCGGAATCACCGACACACGCACGTCGACTTCGCGCCCATGAACTTTCAACTTGATACGGCCATCTTGTGGCAAACGCTTCTCGGCAATGTTGAGCCGCGCCATGATTTTCAGTCGGCTGATGATCGCGGCGTGAAAGCGATTGATTTCCGCCGGCGCGGGTTGCTGATGCAGCATGCCGTCGATGCGGTAGCGAATCTTAATGCCCGAAGGCTGCGATTCGATATGCACGTCGCTCGCCCGCGCGTCGATGGCTTCCTTGAGAATTTCGTTGACGAGCCGCACCACCGAGGCTTCTTGAGCCTCGGCCGAAATCTCCGCGTCGTCGGCGTCGATGTCTCCCAGGAACTCGACGTCTTCCTCTTCTTCACGCTGGGCCATCAAACCTTCGACGGTTTCGCTACCAACGCCCAAATGGGTTCGCA
The DNA here is from genome assembly GCF_041737835.1 of Bythopirellula sp. NCBI lineage: Bacteria > Pseudomonadati > Planctomycetota > Planctomycetia > Pirellulales > Lacipirellulaceae > Bythopirellula > Bythopirellula sp. Next base: position 173,525 of record NZ_JBGSQY010000030.1, read on the forward strand.
TGCACTGGGCAATCGAATCTTTGGAGGCCAGCACGGGCTCCACGGCACACCCCAGCACAGCCCCCGCTTCGTCGAGCGAGAACAAATCAAGCGGATCCGAGGTGGCCACAATCACCGAGCCATTTTGCCGGGCGATTGGAAACAGCCCGTGGCGATAGATGAGCTTTTGAGGAAACTCGGCGAGCAGCGAACGATCAATCTGGGCATGTTCCAGATCGATCATTTCCATGCCCATCTCGGCACCCATCACCCGCAGCGCATCTGCTTCGGTCACAAGTCCCAAGCGCACGGCGATTTCATCCGCGCGATCGCCATTGACCCGCGCCGCGGAAATCTGCTCCAGGCCGGCGTGGTCAACCAGCCCATGCTTCAAAAGAATATTGCCGGGATCCATGTTCCGAGTCAGGTGGGACAAGAAGGCAGGAGTAGTGCGAACGGTAACGCCGCAGTTCCTCAATTATGCCCACTCACCTAGCACGAATCAAACGGGGGCCTAAATCGCCTCGGCGGGCTCGGTTTCCTCGGCCATTTCGGGACGCTGCCGCAACGAGCGTCTCCCTTCGGCATTCCCGCGCCGGCCCCCAAATCCCCCACGACCGCGATTGCCTTCCAGCATTGCCGCCGGCAGGTCGAATTCCGCACCTAACAAAGTCACAAGTTTTTCTTGCTGATCGGGGGACAGCAGAGCGTTGGCTTCTTCGCGGGCTTCAGCCAACGTCACCGCGCCACGTCCCCCTTGAGCCTGAGCTTGCTCGCGCAATTGTTTCTGTTGTTCGGCCGTGAGATCCAATGCCGCCGCGATATCGGAACTTGAAAGTGCCGTTGCCGCACCATCGCGCCGCAGGCCAAGCTGCAGATTGATTTGCCGCAACCGCGAGGTTTGCTCGCTATTCAGGACGGTGCCTAATCTTTCATTGATGCGGTTGGCCATTTCGGCCATTCGTTCGCGAAACTGTTGGCGATCAGCGGGATCGGCATCGTGAAACGACTGCATCATGCCGCGAATTTCTTCGGCGAAATCTTGGCGAATGTTTACGGTCAGCGAATCGACCTGTGCCGCCTGATCCCCTTCGAGTTTGAGTTCCTGCTTCACGGAATCAATTTGCAGCAGCGGGACAAAGCCCATACCCTGCTGGCCGAAGCGGCCACGGCCTTGAAACATCCGCCCACGTTCAGGTTGCGCGGAAGCATCTTGCGTAATAGAGGGCTCTGGTTCACTTTGCTGGGCGTAAAGATCGCTAGCCACTAACCACGAGCAGAGAACGCAAACAATAAACAAGGATTTCGACATCACACAACTCCCCCAATGGCCAGTTCGCATGGATTCATGCTACGCCATCGAAGGGTCTGCGAACAGCCACAACGCTTTCTCACGAAGATTTAACACTTGAAGCAAAGCTAGCGAACTTCTCATCCGAAAACGGGTGCCACTGCTGGCTCGCCCAGCAGTGCCCTAGCAGCATGGAGGAAGCCACCCAGAGAACCCGGCTAGCTCGACTTTTTCTTCGCAGCTTTCTTCGGCGTTGCCTTTTTAGTCGCGGCTTTTTTGGGTGCGGATTTCTTCGTGGCAGATTTTTTGGCTGCCGCCGCTTTAGGTGCCGCCTTTTTCTTGGATGCTTTCTTGGGCGGTGGGCCCAAGGCGGCTTTATCGGCTAGCAATCCCAGCGCTTCGTCAAACGTGATTTCTTCCGGCAACATCCCTTTCCGCAGCGAAACATTCGTCACGCCATCGGTGATGTAAGGACCAAAACGACCTTCGAGAATTTGCACCGGCTTTTCAGTCACGGGTGAAGCATCGAACAACTTGAGCGGCGGCTTCTTGGCGGCTCCACGACGGTGAGTTTTTGGTTGTGCCAGCAAATCGACCGCTTGTGCGAACGTCACATCAATAGGCGAAACATCCGCAGGCAACGAACGTGTGTCGGTTCCACACTTAATGTATGGCCCATAGCGCCCATTGTGCGCCTCGATGGTCTCATTCTTTTCCGGGTGATTGCCCAAATTGCGCGGCAATGAAAGCAGCTTGAGCGCGGTTTCAAGGTCGATTTGCTCGGGCACCATCCCCTTCAGCAAACTAGCGTTTTGCGGCTTCTCTTCGTCGTCGGTGTTGCCGCGCTGCACGTAGGGTCCGAATCGCCCCACTTTGACATACACCGGCTTGTTGGTTTCTGGGCAATTCCCCAGCGGCTCGTCACCCTTCTCGGCCTGATCCAACAACTGGAGCGCCATCGCCAGCGTGACTTCATCGGGCGCAACATCGTCTTTGAGCGAGGCCGTGCGATCTCCCTGCTCGACAAACGGAGAGTAACGACCCACGCGGACAAACACTTCGGGACCGTTCTCAGGCTTGCCGATGAAAATCCGGCTGATCTTCGCGGGATCGATTTCGTCGATCTTATGCTCAAGGAGTTTCTTCAAACCGGGCCGACCGTTGCCGAAGTAGAAGTCGCCCAAGTACTCCACGTGCCCGCGCTCGCCGCGGCTGATCGCGTCGAGATCGTCTTCCATCTGCGCGGTGAATTGATAATCCACCAGCGAGCCGAGATTCTCTTCCAGCAAAGTGATGACGGAAAAAGCAACCCAAGTCGGCACTAGCGCATTGTTCTTTTTGAACACGTAGTTCCGCGCGAGAATCGTATCGATAATTGACGCATACGTACTCGGTCGACCGATGCCACGTTCTTCCAGCGCCTTGGTCAGTGCCGCTTCGCTGTAACGCCCCGGGGCTTGGGTGGTGTGCTCTTTGGCTTCTAACGAAGTAGCACGCAACTGATCGCCCACTTCCAAATTTGGCAGCGCGCGTTCTTGGTCGGCCAATTCCGCGGTGGGGTCGTCGGAACCCTCCACATAGGCACGCAGATAACCGGGGAAGTCGATCGTTTTGCCGCTCACCTGGAAAACGCAGCCTTCGCCTTCGATAGAAACCACGATCCGCCGGCCACGCGCATCTGACATCTGGCTGGCAATCGTGCGCTTCCAAATCATGTCGAACAGACGAAACTCGTCGTTGTTCAGCACATTCTTCATCGTATCAGGCAGTTCAAACGGATGACCCGCGGGACGGATCGCTTCGTGAGCTTCCTGAGCGTTCTTCACCTTAGATTTATAAACCCGCGGCTCCGACGGCAAGAACTCACCACCATAGCTGCGGCTCACCAAATCACGCGCATCTTGAATCGCCACGCTCGCCAAATTCGTCGAGTCGGTACGCATGTAAGTGATGTGGCCGTTTTCGTACAAGCTCTGGGCCACTTGCATCGTCCGCCGCGCCGTGAATCCGAGCTTCCGGTTCGCTTCCTGTTGCAGCGTGCTGGTCGTGAACGGTGGATAAGGCTTCGTCGTGTACGGCTTATCCTCAATCGAGGCCACGCGGAACGTGCCGTTCTTGATGCGCTCGATCAGAGCGTTCGCACCTGGTCCGTCCAGCAGCAACATGTCGGGGTTTTTGAGTTTGCCCGTCGTCGAGTCAAAATCCTTGCCCGATGGAATTTTGCGGCCATCAGACGACATCAACGGCGCTTCGAGTGATTGACCATCTTCTTTGGCAAACTGGGCCAGCAAATCCCACCACGTGCCCGAGACAAATGCCATCCGCTCGCGTTCGCGTTCTACGATCAACCGCACGGCAACACTTTGCACGCGGCCTGCCGAAAGTCGCGGTCGCACCTTCCGCCAAAGCAGTGGAGAAACTTCATAGCCATACAATCGGTCGAGAATGCGCCGTGTTTCTTGGGCTCGCACCAAGCCCTGGTCAACCTCGCGCGGACCGGCCAGTGCTGCTTGAATGGCATCCTTCGTGATTTCGTGAAACACTAACCGATGCACCGGCACCTTGGGTTTCAAGATCTCCAGCAAATGCCAGCTGATCGCTTCCCCTTCGCGGTCTTCGTCCGTCGCCAGATAGAGTGCATTACACTTTTTGAGTTCGTCTTTGAGCAGCTTGATCTGCTTGGACTTCTCGGGCGGAACGACGTAAATTGGAGTGAAGTTGTCGTTGACGTTCACCCCCAAGTTCGACCACGGCTCTCCTTTATATTCCGCTGGGATCTGCGCAGCCCCTTGCGGCAAGTCGCGAATGTGGCCGATGCTCGCCTCGACACGGAAACCTTTGCCCAGATATTTGCCAATTGTCTTGGCCTTGGCTGGAGATTCCACGATGACCAAGGCTTGGCCGCCGTCGCCGGATTCAGGAGTAGTTGCCTTCTTTGCCATAGATATTCAGTCGTTTCACAAAGCCCCAGCTGTCTGCCAAGTTCCGCTTCTCTTATCCGTTCAAAACCTAAGACGGGGTGAGCAAAGTCTTGTCAGCCTGCCTCTTCCGGTCAAGGTCTACAGACCCTACATTTATAGAATTGGGTAATAAGCGACCACGGACTAGGGCACCCTGTCTTAAGTCGAGGATGCCTGATTTGGCGGTTTATTGAGTACTTCCAGTGGCTCGCAGCGTCTCTCTCGTCGTCCACACTCCTGATTGGGATTGCATTTACGTCGATCTGCAATAGAATCACGGGCCACTTTAAGTAAGCATTCTGTCGTCAATCATTACTTCTGCACCGGTCGGGCTGTCAAGTGGCCCGGACCTGGCAACCTTGGCTCAGGACGTTCGATGGCTCACCCTTTTCGCTATTTTCGCAAGCACCAGAAGGCATTTATGGCCGCCGCGGTGGTTGTTGCCATGTTTGTGTTCGTCATTGGCGACCAAATTACCGCGATGATTGGCCAAGGGGGCGGCGGACCCGACCCCAAAGAAGTGGTTGCTAGCTGGGATGGCGGCAAATTGACCTCCATGGAGCTCGATGTCCTCACCCAACGGCGGTACTTCGTCAGTCAGTTCCTCGATCGATTGCGGATGGAAGGGGCCCGCCGGCTCATCGAACAAGGGGGCACACCGATGCTTCCCTCGGTTCCCGATTTCGTGCTTTCCCCCAATTCCAGCCCCCGCGACGTGCAAGTCGGCGTAGTCACGACACGGGTCTTGGCCGATCAGGCGAAAAAAGCGGGGATGAGTATCAGCGATGATGTTATTAACCATTTTCTCAAGGAAACCAGTTTCCGCCGGGTGAGCGATGAAGAAATGAAGATGCTCATGCAAGGCATTCGCGGTGGCGCCAATGTACGCGGCCTGGAAGATCAACTGTTCGCCGGCTTGCGTGAACTCTTGCTGGGAAACACGTATTTCGGGAGTTTCAGCTCTTACACCCGTCCCGAACTCGCCGAGCGGCTGCCCGTGTTGCCAGACAACCTGCCCGAGCAACGGTGGCAGGATTGGAAGCGCATCAACGACCGTATTGCCGTGGAAGCGGCAACGATCCCCGTCTCGGACTTCGTGAAGGATGTCCCCGATCCGAGCGAAGCCGAACTACGCGCCTTTTACGAAGAATTTAAGAACAACGAGTCGCATCCTCCCCACCAAGTTTTGGGGGCCATTCTCCCCTCGGCCGATCCCGGCTTCAAGGAAATGCGGAAAGTTAAGCTCAACTATCTGCTGGGCGACGTGAACGCTTGGAGCGAAAAGTATCGCGACACGATCACTGCCGATGAAATCGCCGACTACTACGAGCGCAACAAGCGCACGCAGTTCGTGAAGACGGATGGTTCGACCCCGTCGTTTGACGAGGGTTTGTTCGATACCAAGCCGGCCGAAGAAACGGTCGAAACCGAAGAATCCGCGACCGAAGAAAATCCCGAGGGCGACGTCAACGAAACGGCCGTCACTGAAGAAACCACGACCGAGGAAACTCCTGCTGAAGAAACGACTCCTCCCGCGGAAAAATCAACCCCTCCCGCCGCACCGGCTGATGAGGATTCCAGCAGCGTCGAGCGCAGTAAAACATTCCAGTTCGCGGCATTCCAGCTGAATGCAGAGGCCGAGGAAGCTGCGGAAGCAGCCGACGAGGCAGAAGTCGAAGAAGCCGCTGAAGAAATCGTCGATGCCGAAGAAACCGTGGCCGCAGAAGAGGCCGTCGAAGAAGCGACCGAAGCGCTCGAAGAAACCGATGCCGCAGCAGCGGAAGAAGCTGCTGAAGAAGATGCCGACGAAGACAAAACTGAATACATTCCGCTCGACGAAGTGCGCGATTCGATTCGCAATAAGCTCGCCACCGACAAAGCTGTCGTCGAACTGAAAAAGGTGATGGACCGCATCTACGGCGAGCTCCAAACCGAGTACAACCCCTACGGCTTCGCGGTCGTGACGGCTCGCTCGGAAAAGAAGGAAATCCCCGCTCCACCGGCGGCATTAACTAATCTCAAGGAACGTGCCAAGGAAACAGGCTTAACTTCCGAAGAAACCGTGCTGCTCACCCAACGCGAGCTTGCCGACACCTTCGTGGGCAAGGCGATCGATGTCCAAACACAAAGTGAGTTGGTCATCCAAGCCGCCTTCGACGATCTGCAGCTTTACGAACCGATGTTGGCCACCGATCTCGATGGCAACTTGTTTCTCGTGACGAAAGTGGAAGACATTCCCGAAAAGATTCCCGCCTTCGACGACATCAAAGACGAAGTGCTACAAGCCTGGAAGCTCCGCGAAGCCTCCCAGCTCGCACTGAAGAAAGCCGAAGAATTTGCCGCCGAGGCTCAGAAAAAGGGAGATACGCTCAGCACATTCTTCATCGGCAAGCCCTACGAAGTGACCACGACCGATCTCTTCAGCTGGCTCTCATTCGGCACGACCCCCGCAGAAATGCAGCGTGGCGCCCGTTTGGGCGATGCACCGCCGCTCTCCGCCGTCGGCCCGGATTTCATGACCAAGGCGTTCGAGCTCAAAGACGATGAAGTGGCCGCGCTGCTGAATTACGATCAGACCAATGCCTACATTTTCCGCGTCGATCGCCGCGAGTCGACACCCGAGGAACTTAAAGCCTTGTTCCTCAAGGAAGCCAACAGCTGGTACGGCGGGCGGGTGATGATGGGCGCACGTTGGCAATACCAGCAGCGCCAACTCATTGCCGAGCTGATGGATCGTGCCGGGCTTGATATGGAAAAGCTCGACACATTCCTCAGCCGCATGTACACACAATCGGATTCAGAGCAATAAGCTCTTCCTATCGCTGGGGCTTGAACACCACTACCGACAGCGGTGGCAAGGTCATCACCAGCGAATAAGGTCGCCCGTGGCTTTCGCTGTTTTCCGCGGCCAGCCCGGGGTAATTGCCCACGTTGCTTCCCGCGTAGTACTGCGAGTCGGTATTCAAGATTTCTTGATACCAGCCCCCTTCGGGCACTCCGATCCGATAATTGCTGCGGACCACGGGCGTAAAGTTGCAGGCCACGAGCACGTAATCATTCGGATTCGTTGCGCGGCGGAGATAGACCAGCACGCTATCGTTATGGTTGTGGCAATCGACCCACTCAAAGCCGCTGCTTTCAAAGTCATGCTGATGCAGCGCGGGCTCGGTCGTGTAGAGCCGATTCAAATCCGCCATCAATCGCTGAATGCCTTCGTGGCTCTCCCATTGCAATAAGTCCCATTGCAAATCGTCTTCGTAATTCCACTCTTTCCACTGGGCAATGTCGCCACCCATGAACGTGAGCTTTTTGCCTGGGTGGGTCCACTGATAGCCATACAGCAGCCGCAAATTCGCGAAGCGTTGCCACATGTCGCCGGGCATCTGATCGAGCATCGAGCCCTTGCCATGGACCACTTCATCATGCGAGAACGGCAGCACGAAATTCTCGGTGAACGCATAGATCAACGAGAACGTCAGTTCATCGTGATGATAGCCGCGGTGAATCGGTTCATGCCGCATGTAACGCAGGGTGTCGTTCATCCACCCCATGTTCCACTTCATGCTGAAACCAAGCCCACCCAAGTAAGTCGGCCGCGACACACCACCAAATGCGGTCGATTCCTCGGCCACGGTCAGCACACCCGGATATTGCAGGTGAACTTGCTCGTTGAATTCCTTAAGGAAATGAACCGCTTCGAGATTCTCGCGCCCGCCATATTGGTTGGGGATCCACTCACCCTCGTTGCGGCTGTAATCGAGATACAGCATCGACGCCACGGCATCGACCCGCAGACCGTCGATGTGATACTTATCGAGCCAGAACAACGCGTTCGAGGTGAGGAAATTGCGGACCTCGTTGCGGCCGTAATTGAAAATCTTCGTGCCCCAGTCGGGATGTTCACCCTGACGTGGGTCGGCATGTTCGTACAACGCCGTGCCATCGAAAAAGTCGAGTCCGTGGCTGTCTTTGGGGAAGTGCGCGGGGACCCAGTCGATCAACACGCCAATGTTGTGCTGATGGAGATAATCAACGAAGTACTGGAAATCCTGAGGCGAACCATAACGGCTGGTCGCCGCGAAATAGCCAACCGTTTGATATCCCCAGCTTCCGGTGAAGGGATGCTCGCTGATCGGCATCAGCTCAATGTGCGTAAAGCTCATCTTCTCGCAGTAAGCGGCTAAGCGATGAGCCAGCTCACGATAATTCATCCAGGGGCAACCACCATCGTGGTTGCGATTCCAACTCCCCAAATGAACTTCGTAGATCGAGATCGGCGCATTCAGCCCATTGCGACTTTCCCGTTCGCTCATCCAGTGGAAGTCGTTCCACTGATACGAATCGATGTCGGCTACGATGTTGGCGGTGCGGGGTGGAACTTCCGCGGCGAAACCATAGGGATCGCACTTCTCAACGACGTTCCCACCGCGGGCTTTCACGGAGAACTTATACAGCGTCCCCACGGTCATGTCGGGAATGAACAATTCCCAAATCCCGCCGGGCATGTGTTTGCGCATCGCGTGCTTGCGACGATCCCAGCCATTGAAATCTCCGATGACGCTGACGCTCTCAGCGTTGGGGGCCCACACGGCAAAGTTAATCCCCTTGATGCCATGGATTTCGCGTTCATGCGCACCAAGCCGGCGGTAGGCATCCCAATGGCGGCCTTCGCCCAACAAGTGGAGATCGTAATCGGTCAGTAGCGGTGGAAAAGAATAAGGATCGTGCATCGTCGTTTGTTCGCCCGCCTGGTTCACACTGCAAAACTGGTAAGTGTGACCGAGCTCACGGTCGTACACCTCCGGATTGCAGATCGCCTCGAACAATCCCGCCGGGTGGATCCGCCGCATCGGCTGAGAAATGCCGTGCTGCTGATCGACCAGCCACACTTGCTGCGACTCAGGAAGATAAGCCCGGATCGCCAGAGCCCGTCGACCGCCATCGACAATTTCGTGCGGTCCCAACACTTCAAAAGGGTTGTGGTGATAGCCGTGGACAACCGGTGCAATGGCACCGAGATCAACTTGAGTTCGCACCGCGGACATCCTTTTCTGGATTGCTAATCTGGGTTCTGTTTTACCTGAAATTACTTCACTGTGCCGCCTAAATTACCTAGTCACCTGACGAAATTCGGCATATTCCGTCAAACCCTTGTTTCATTTACCGTGCCAACACCTTGAATTTCTTTCCGAGAGGTGGGAATTATGCGGCTCCCTGTGTTAAACCCGGCATCGCGGCACCAATGGCACGCAAGGATTCGCCGAAATTGGTCGCTTTGCTCACCAACGAGGCCGCCACGCGACCGAGCGAATTCGGGCGCTGCTCTCGTTGATCGCGACGCCTTCTGACACGTTGCGGAGGTCTGACCCGCCGCTTGATGGGGGGGATCGCGGCTGTTTCCGCAGCTTCGGAAGTCGTGGCAGGCAATTCACAAGAGTTCGGCGTCATCTCGTGACAACGAACCTCTGCCGCCTCAAGCACGTGCGTTTGAGGGTCGACACACGACAGTGGCTCTTCTGTCGCGGCATCTTCAAATTGCCAAGCCTGGCACACGACTTTATGGAACAACAACGCGCGATCGACGCGTTGCCACAGATCATGATCTTTCACGGGAACGATCCGGCCGAATCGTTCCCATTGCCAATCATTCGCTCGCCACTCGGTCAGGCCACTGCGGATGCCACGACTCACGTAGCGACTCTTAGTGACGAGCGTAACCTGCGCTGGACCATCCAGAGCTTCCAATCCTCGCACCACGGCGAGCAGTTCCAAGCGTTCGCCACAGGTGACGTTTTCTTCATCGGCGACAACCATTCGCCGGCTGGTTTCGACGTTCTGGAGCACAAACCGCCACGTTTGGCCACTCGATGTGCAACTTGCTTCGGAGAAAAGCAAATAGTGGGAATTGGCAATCATGAGGACGCATGCACGACGCTGGGGGAAACGTCGGTCCGAATCGGTGGGTTAACGGCGACTAGCTTCGGCTGCCAGTCACTCGCGGGGGGAGTACCTCAGACACGCGTCCACTGCGAGTCAAACAGCGACATGAGCCGCTGTCTGAAATACCTTATCGGCAAACGCTTCGCAAACTCTCCAGTTTATCAGCCAGCCGTTTTAATCGGACCTATCTCCCACATAGCCCTTCCTCTGGGCAGGGGAGTCATCCACGCGAGCCAGAAGCGTAAGCGCCTGGAGTACTCAAACGTAAGCGTTTGGAGTCGTCATCTAAACACGACGAAATTCGTGCTGAACGCTCACCAATTCCGACAGCCGTTCACGATCGGCGCTCGATGCGATGCCGTCGATGACGGCCCACGTCAGCCGCGAGATTTCGGCTTCAACGCTTTCCTGCGGCGTGATCGGGGCCACCAGCGCAGCGATCGCTCCGCGGCCCTTGGCAGGAGAATAATTAGCCCGTGCCTGGGGATTCCCTACCACACCAGACAACGGCAACGACAGGTTAGCAGCTTCTCGGATCACGGTGAAAGACTCCCTAACACCAAGGCAGGCGAGCGGTGGGCATCAGCCCACTGCATATTCAAAGGACAGTCGGCAATTAAGCAACTGGCGTGCCAGCCATCAGGCCCACCTGTCGCAACCGCAAGGGAAACCTCTTCCCTCTGAAAAACTAGGCACTGCCCACGATTTCCAGGTTCGCGGTGGACTAGGCCAAGTGGCAGCAATTTTGCCATCTCGCCCAAATTCGCGGCACGCCCTGCCCCACCCCATAGCAAGCCGCTCGCGGCTTAGCTTGGCCGTCTGTCATTCCGAGGGGAGTTGTACGACCCGAGGAAATCTGGCTTCCCCCACCCTGCACTCTCCCGCGCATGCGCCCAGTACGGTAACCACACCATTCAACCTTCTCGTCATTCCCGCGAAGGCGGGAATCCAGTCTTCCATACTTGGCCACAAAAACCACGAAGAACCACAAAAAATGAGCCCAAACGCGCTAGCGTGGGATTATTCTCCCCCTCCCGCTGTACTCAGTGGGAGGGGCTAGGGGAGGGTTCCGAGAAACCTGTAGCATGCCGTGAAGAATTCGACGCCACGGACCAGGGGTCCATGCTACGAGCTTCCAAGAACCCTCCGTCGCGCAATCACGCTTGTCGGAATTACCTTTGCTTACAGCGTCAAATATGCGGTATAATAACCTAATGAGCACTCGCGAACTCATCGAGAAAGAATTGGACGTTTTGCCCGAGGCATTACAGCGCGAGGTCTACGATTTCGCACGCTTTCTTCGTTTGAAGTCCAGCGACGAGACATTTAATGGCCTCCTGGCGAGCGAAGCCGTCTTGGCGCGCGACTGGAACACTCCGGAAGAGGATGCTGCGTGGGCAAACCTGTAGCGGGCGATGTCATCGTTCTACCGTTTCCTCAAACCAACTTACAACCTGGCAAGCGCCGGCCCGCGCTGGTCGTGGTTAATCTTTCCGGCGATGACTTGATCCTTTGCCAGATCACCAGCCAAACCCATCGCGACTCTTACTCGATTCCTTTGGATGCTGACGATTTCCAAACTGGGCAGCTCAATATTTTTAGCTATATCAGACCAAATCGCCTCTTCACAGCTGAGCAATCAGTCATCCTCTCAATCGTGGCGCACGTAAAGACTCCAAAGCTCGATGAGACGCTCGCCAAACTTCGACAGCTTTTTTCGTAAGAAGCTGCCGCTACTAAGCAGTGCCTGCCCTCACGAAGGTGGGGCGGAAATCCAATCATCAATGCCTGGCCACAAGAAACGCGAAGAATCACAAAAATGAGCCCAAACGCGCTAGCGTGGGGTTTTTCGACGCCGCCACAAATCGTGAATTTCCAGAACCCACGGCTAGCGCCTTGCGGCTCATTCGTGTAGGTCAAGGCTGTGCCTGACACCAAAGCGATTGTAGACTGGCAAACGGCGTGCATCGATCGGGTCGAGAAACCCCATAGTCCACAACTTGGCGAGCCGTAAACGTGAGTGACCGGAGAAGGCCGGAGTAACCACGAAATACACGAACAAATTTAGCCCCGGGTGATTGCGAGGTCCTGCCGAGCACACACCCGGGGCAACAGAGTTCCATCCTCGAAAATCAGCCCTTTGAGCACCGGCGATTTTTAAAAACCAAAACGATTAGAGCACAGTAGGTACATACCAAGGATGTCGGTTCAGGGACAACCATGGCAATGATATCTTCATGCAACATATGTAAGTACGAAACTCTAAGCGATCGATCAGGACCGTCATCTGATAGAGTTGTATCGTGTGATGGGTAGACATTGTCGTCATCGACCAATCTACCACTGAGAATGCCTACGGGATTAGAACGTCCAAAAGAAACACCTAGCATGGGGTAGTGATAATACTGCCAAGGCAAGTCGATAGAGAATGTAAGATTGAGAATACTCAATTGATTAAAACTTTGAACTGCTGGAATAGACAATGACTTTGGAGTTGCCACTAAAGCCAGAGTTTCATTCTCGGGATGACTCGGATTCATTCCCGAGTAGTCATACCATTCGTATTCCATGGATTCAGTGATTAATGCAGCAATTCCATGATTTCTTGCTATTGTGTGGGAACCGTAGGGGGATGAAAAGCTGATAGACCAATCAACGAAATTAAGGGGTGTTATTTCTCCTTGTGTGCGATAGCCCAGGACTTTCGGACAGCGGCGGGCCAGTTTTTCTACGCCGCTAATGCCGGGGCGTTTTCGGCTTCGAATTGTTCTGGGGTTT